>NZ_VMLG01000028.1:0-16332 GCF_013276565.1 Streptococcus sp. 53 | reverse complement strand
TCACTGGTTGTTGATTTTCGTTAGTTCCTTGGAGTGGATTGCCTTCTGTATCAACGTAATGAACAAGAACTGATCCTGCTTTTTCGTAAACGTAAGTTACTTCTGTTGTACCTTCAACAACATCTCCAGTTTCTTTAGAACCGTCTTTAAGTGCTTTAGCTGTTAGGTAGTATTTAACACCATCTTTAGTGATTTCATCTTTTTTGTGGTCAGCTGTATCGTATTTAACGTTTAGAGAAGCATCTGTTTCATCTTGTTCGTCAGCAGCAAGTGGGTTACCTTCTGTGTCTTCATACTTAACAACTACATTCCCTTTAACTTCTTTATAAACGTATGTTACTTCTACAGTATCTCCAGCTACTACTTTACCAGTTTCTTCTCCGATTGTAGAAGCAGGTACTAATTCGTATACTTTTCCTTCTGAAGTTTTAATACGGTTTGGTTTCATTCCGTTGTCAGAAGTATCATAATCAGAACCTGGTCTGCCATCTGTTGTATCATTATTAGTTTCAGGGACATTATTTCCTTCTGGATCTGTTCCTGATATTGGATTCCCTTCTTGATCTGTATAATGAACTACTACTGAACCGGCTTTTTCATAGACATAGGTTACTTCTGTTGTTCCTTCTACAACAGGTCCTTCTTCTGGTTTAGAGCCGTCTTTGAGAGCTTTATCAGTTAGATAGTAAGTGACACCATCTTTTACGATAGTCGCTTTCTTATGTTCTGACGTGTTGTAGTTTGTATTAAGAGAAGCGTTTGTTTCATCATTTTCATCATCCGCAATAGGATTTCCTTCTGTATCTTGGAATTTAACGATGACATTTCCTTTAGCTTCTTGATATACATAAGTCACTTCAAGAGTTTGGCCTGCGACAACCTTGCCTGTCTCATTTCCTGTGGTACTTTGAGGAACCAGTTTATATACTTTACCTTCTGCTGTAGTAATGCTTGTTGGTTTATGATCTTGTGTATCGTAGTCTGAACCTGCTTTGGCATTATCAGTATCCGTAACCGTTTGAGTCACTGGTTGTTGATTTTCATTGGTTCCTTGAAGAGGATGTCCTTCTGTATCAACGTAATGAACTACTACTGATCCAGCTTTTTCATAAACGTAAGTTACTTCTGTTGTACCTTCAACAACATCTCCAGTTTCTGGTTTAGAACCGTCTTTAAGACCAGCTTTTGTAATGTAGTAAACAGTTCCGTCTTCTGCAGTGATTTTTTCTGGTTTGTTATCAACAGCAGTATCATATTTTTCGCTTAGAGATGCACCTTTAAGGTCATCTTTATCAGCTGCGATTGTGTGACCTTCTGTGTCAACATAGTGAACGACTACGTCGCCAGTAACTTCTTTATAAACGTATGTTACTTGTTTCGTTTCTCCAGCTACTACTGTACCTGTTTCTTCACCTTCAGTTGAACCTTCAACCAATTTGTATACTTTCCCTTCTGCAGTTTTAACACGAGTTGGTTTCATTCCGTTATCTGCAGTGTTGTATGGTTCTCCTGGTTTACCATTATCAACATCTTTCGTACCTGAAGCTACAGTTTTGCTTTCGTCTCCAACTACTGTACCTGTAAGAGCTGTTCCATCTTCTGTTTTGTAGTTAACGATGACTGATCCAGCTTTTTCATAAACATAGGTTACTTCTGTAGTTCCTTCTACAACGGGACCTTCTTCTGCTGGTGACGTTTGGGGAACACCATTTACCGTAGTTTTTGTTCCATTCTCTTTTATATAGTAAACAGAACCATTCGCTTCTAATCTTTGAGGCTTTTCAGTATCGTTTTCTTTAGTATTATATGTAACGTTTTCTGTATTTTTGCTTGTATTAACAACTACTTCTTGATTATTCGCATCAAGATAGTAAGTTTTTGTTTCAACTTCTACTACAGCATCAACAGTATCATTATATGAAGATTTAAGAGTTGTTCCATCTTCTGTTTGATAATGTACGGTAACCGAGCCTTTCTTTTCAGATCTACTCGTTACTTCAGGACTATAGGTGTAGGTGATAGTAGTATGACCACTACCTAAACGATAAGCACGAAGGGGTGTATAGGCTGTACGATAGTTATACTTCTCAGTAGCAGGGCCATTAACGGTTAGATTGAAGTAGAGTCCATACCCATCTTCTTCGTCACCTCCAGATTCATTACCAACTATGATGTCTTTATCGGGATCAAATATTGTAGCAGTAGCTGGTCTCTTTTCGGAATCCAGGATATCTTCCTTGTCTGAGTCTTCGACTCCAGGTTGACCGAGATATGAAAACGCAAGGTATCTTTTCATATTCCCTTCTGTATTTTGCAAACCTTTTTCTTTGATGTAAGCTAAATACCCTTTTAAAAAAGTTCTAGTTCCTTCATGACTAAGGTCATCGGGATTGTCTTTGTGAGCATTGATTGCCTCATAAAATTCATGAAGAGTAGATATATTATTTGCTGTAGGAAAATTCACGACATAGGTAAAACCCAGTTTGTTACGTTCACCTGTTACAAAGGTATTTTTTTCTAATACGAAAACATAATCACCTTCCTTGACACCACCATCTGTAGCGATATTCGTAGAAGTATAATCTTTTGCTGTGGCTTCTCCCGCCTTGAATGTATCTTCTAGCCATTTATCAGATGTAGTGGCTGGTGTATCGGCTAATACATATTTACCGTAAGTCCCCTTGCCAGTTTCTTCGACAATCCAGCTACGACCTCCTGGTTTAACTCCACTGTGGTTAATTTTCCCATCATTTTGAACAAGACCTTCAGAAGTTAGTTTTGCAGTCACATTTCCAAGAGTAGAGTCAGAGTATACCCCTCCTCCATCACCTGTAATTTCTACAGCTGGATCCCCGATCTTATGATAGGTAGTATTATTTTTTTCAATAGTATCTTTTCCTGCGGCACCGTGCTCTTTTGCCTTGGTTAAATCAGTATCGGTAATTTCGTTACCTGTTAATGATTTGAAGACTTTTCCATATGGTCCGTATACTTCATAATCTACCGAAATTTGTTTTTCAAAGCCTGCATCTTGATTTTTATCTTCTTCTAAAACAGTCCCATCAGTTGATACATATTTGTAGTCTACCTTACCTATTTTAGTAATGTTATCTGTACCTGTTTCATTCGGTTTTGGATTAGGATCAAAATCTTTTGAAGGATAATCATACTCATAATCAGTATTCTCAAATTTCACATGTGCTGTATCTACTGTGATAGAACCCTTACTATTTGATATAGTAGTAGTTCCATCTCCGTTATCGATAATAGCAGCTTCTACAGACTGAGTGTTGACAGATAAAGCGATAGCAGCACCCATAATGAGTCCGAGAGTACCTATTTTTACTGAGTCTGAACGACCATTTTTTAATTTACGAATGGAAAAAATTTCCTTTTTATTTGACAAAATATCAAGCCTCCATATATATATATATATATATATCAACCTAGTAACTTATTGAGAAAGAAATCTAAATTGTTGATTTTAGTATATCATTTTGTTCATAATTAGACAACTTTGACGTACAAAATATTTTATCTCTTCTGTATATTACTTCCACTAACTTCTAATATCAGAAAGAGGATTGTTAAATCATTTATCGCATTGTTAAGAATTTAGAAAATCTGTGCATTATAAAAAAATAAAACACATCATATCAAGGTTTTTACTAGACATGATATGATGTGTTTTATGATTTGTTCTATTTGTACTCAGACTCCTGAGCTATTTACATCCACCCTGAGGGAATCGAACCCCCATCTCAAGAACCGGAATCTTACGTGATATCCATTACACTAAGGGTGGAAACTTGTTTTATTATAACAGAAATTTGCTCTAATAACAAGTTTTTTTCTAGACGGATAGCCCGTCTTAGTGGGAAGCATCCCCATTCCAGATGGAGTTTTTCACGATAACATAATCAACGTGTTTAAGGTCAGCAACCTGACGTCCACCTGCATAAGAAATAGCACTTTGAAGGTCTTGTTCCATCTCAGTTAAAGTATCTTGCAGATGACCTTTGGCAGGAAGCAAAATGCGTTTGCCTTCCACATTTTTGTAAGCACCTTTTTGGTATTGAGAAGCTGAACCGTAGTATTCTTTGAACTGTTCACCATCGACTTCAATCGTTTTCCCTGGACTTTCGATGTGTCCTGCAAAGAGGGAACCAATCATAACCATGCTGGCACCGAAACGGATAGACTTGGCAATATCGCCATGAGTACGAATTCCTCCATCTGCAATGATTGGTTTACGTGCAGCCTTGGCACACCAGCGTAGAGCAGCCAACTGCCAACCACCTGTACCAAAACCAGTCTTGACCTTGGTGATACAAACCTTACCAGGACCAATTCCGACCTTAGTCGCATCTGCACCAGCATTTTCCAATTCACGCACAGCTTCTGGTGTTCCCACATTTCCAGCAATGACAAAGGTATCTGGCAATTCTTTCTTGATGTGTTGAATCATAGAAATTACGCTATCCGCATGACCATGGGCAATATCAATCGTGATGTACTCAGGAGCATCAGCCTTGAGCTGGCTAACAAAATCATACTCATAATCCTTAACACCAACAGAGATAGAAGCAATGAGCCCTTGATCGTGCATACGTTTGATAAAAGGAATGCGTCCTGCCTCATCAAAACGGTGCATAATGTAGAAGTAACCACCTTTAGCCAGTTGCTCTGCTACACTTTCATCCAAAATCGTCTGCATATTAGCTGGCACAACAGGTAGTTTAAAGGTGTGATTTCCTAAAGTGACACTTGTATCCGCTTCTGCTCGGCTTTTAATCACACATTTATTTGGAATCAATTGAATATCTTCGTAATCAAAAATTGGAAATTCATTTAACATATCGATGTCTCGTTTCTTTTGTAATGACCTACCTATGCTCTCGCATCACTACGCCTTTTCCGACGTTTCCTTAATTAATTATAAACCAAAGTACAGTTTTTGTCAAATATTTTTATAAATAAAAACATATCGTTCGGGTTTTATTGTGTAAATAACAAAAGAAAGGAGAGATTATTTTCTCCCCACTTCCTACATTCTAATAATACTCACCCTGACGGTAGTCCCATGAGTTAAAGGTGTCTGACAGGTGCATCATAATCTTATCAATGTCAAGCCCTTTGCGGATTACAACTGGAGCTGGTGAAGTTGAACGTGCTCCTCCTTGTTCTGGGATGAGTTTGCCGTCTTTATCGACCATAGACACCATCACACCTTGCTCGTAGCGAGTTTCAATCGTTTTGTCAGGTTGGATGGATGCCACATAGTCGTCTGCTTCGATGACAAGGTCTACAGCTCCTTCGATACGTTCTCCGATACCTTCTACCTTACCACGGTTTCCTTTTCCAGATGGGTTTGCAGATGAGGCGTAGACCATTTTACCTTCTTCCCAAAGTTTGGCAGCCAATTGTTCACCAGCTTTCCCAAATTTGATAACAAAACAGCTCGTTCCACGCACGTCAGTCATCAGTTCTTCACGGCCATCACCGTATGCTTTGAGTTTTTCAAAGGCTTCTGGTTTCCAAGGAAGGATACAACCAAGAAGAATATCTTGATCCCAATGTTTTTGGTAGAAGGCTTCAATTTCTGGGTTGAGTTGTGCTAAAGCACGAAGCTCATCCATGCTACCGCAGAGAACAACACCTGGTTTGTTACGGTTACGCTCTTTAGCTGCGAACTTGCGCTCAAGTCCTGCCTTGTCGCTAGTCATAATAATGTAGCCAACTTTTGTAGGACAAACGATACATCCGCCCTCACCTTTTAAAATGTCATAGCCTTCTTGTGAAAGTGTTCCGTTCCATTGAATGTGTTTTGTCATAGTTCTATTTCCTTTTCTATTTTTCTTCTAATTCTGCCAGTAGGCTGGTCGTTGTTTTTCATAAGCAGCAATCAAATCTTCATACTGCAAGGTAATACCAATATCATCCAAACCATTTAAGAGCTTGTGTTTCCATTCGCTATCGATTTCGAAAGTGAATTCTCCAACCGGTGAGATGATTTTTTGTTGTTCCAAGTCCACAGTTACCTGATCAGTCGATTGTAGCTGGGCCAATTTCTCTCTAACCTCTCTGGGCTGTACAATAGGTAACATGCCATTATTGAGTTCATTATTGTAATGAATATCCCCAAAAGACCCTGCAATCACAACCTTAAAACCATAGTCTGCTAAGGCCCAAGCTGCGTGTTCCCTCGAAGACCCTGCCCCAAAGTTATCCCCTGAGATGAGAATACTAGCTTTCCGATATTCAGGTCGGTTAAAGACAAAGTCTGGGTCCTCAGTATACTTGTCATCCAGATAACGCCAAGCATACATGAGGTACTTACCAAAGCCTTTTTTATCTATTAACTTGAGAAACTGCTTAGGTAGGATTTGATCGGTATCGATATTATCATTCATGAGAGGAACGGTCGTTCCCGTATAAACTGTAAATTTCTCCATATCCTCTCCTTACTGGGCTTCTGGCATTTGCCGAACATCTACGAAGCGCCCTGCGATAGCTGCTGCAGCTGCCATGGCTGGACTGCAGAGGTGGGTCTTAGCCCCAAATCCCTGTCTGTCTTCAAAGTTGCGGTTGCTTGTTGAGGCGCAGTGAACACCATCAGGTACCTTGTCCGGATTCATCCCCAGACACATGGAGCAACCAGGGTCTCTCCACTCAAATCCAGCATCTAGAAATACCTTGTCCAAGCCCAACTTCTCAGCAGCTCGTTTCACAGGACGAGAACCTGGGACTACGATAGCCGTTAAGTTGGGAGCAATTTTCTTCCCTTTGACAAATCGCGCAGCCAGTTGCAAGTCGCTGAGACGAGCATTTGTACAAGAGCCGATAAAGATATAACCTAGTTCAATATCTGCTGGCTTTTGACCTGGTTCCAAATCCATATAATTGTAGGCTCGTTCATCATTCATATCCTTAATTTCTGGGAAACTACTGTCAAAGTCAACCCCCATAGCAGGGTTGGTTCCCCAGGTCACCATAGGAGCAAGGTCTGAGACATCCATCTGGATAACCTTATCGTAAACAGCATTATCATCACTGACAATTGTTTTCCAATCCGCCACAGCCTCTTCAAAGTCCTCTGGAACACATTCTCGTCCCTTGAGATAATCATAGGTGGTTTGGTCCGGATTCATGATTCCCATCTTAGAACCAAACTCGATGGACATATTGCAGATGGTCATTCGCTCTTCCATGCTCAGTGCATCAATAGCTTGCCCACGATATTCCACAACATAGCCAACACCACAGGCAACGCCGTACTTGGCAATCAAAGCTAAAATGAAATCCTTGGAATAAACTCCTTTTTGAGGAACTCCAGTGAATTCTACCAGCATTTTCTTGGGTTTGACCTGCCAGAGTGTCTGGGTAGCGAAGACATGCTCGACCTCACTAGTTCCAATTCCAAAGGCGATCGCTCCGAAAGCTCCATGGGTTGCTGTATGGCTATCTCCACAAACAATGAATTTCCCTGGTTGGGTCCGTCCTGTCTCTGGACCAACCATATGAACGATTCCTTGCTTTTCGGAACCGTGGGCGGCATGTTCAATCCCAAATTCCTCAACATTTTCAGCTAGCTTATCAATTTGCGCCTTGGAAATGACATCTCGAATATCGTAGATATTGACCGTCGGGACATTGTGGTCAAAGGTTCCAAATGTCAAGTCTGGTCGTCTCAATCTACGACCTGCGTCTCGCAAACCTTGAAAGGCCTGAGGACTGGTCACCTCGTGGATATAGTGCTGGTCCACATACATGAGTTGGGGCTGCCCCTCATCTCCTGTGATGACATGGCGGTCCCATAATTTATCAAAAATCGATTTTCCTGCCATCCATTACCTCCAAATAACATATAAAACTACTAGTGTGGACACCATCCCAAGAAACCAAACTGTTTTAAAATACCATTTTCGAGTCTTGTGATGAAATGTGATTCCTGCTAACCAGGCACCAAAACCACCACAAGTAAAGGCTAAAATAAGTAAGATTTTCTCAGGGATGCGCCAAACTCTTCTCCTTGCCTTGAATTTGTCAATACCATAAATCAAGAAAACCATGACATTCCAAATCAAAAGGACTAGAGTAATTCTTTCGTCTAACTTCATAACCTTGCAATAATAGCTTCTGTCATTTCCTTAGTCGAAGCCTGTCCACCTATATCTCTTGTTAAAACACCAGCTGCCAAACTTGCCTCAACAGCACGCTCGATACGCTCCGCATCCTCATAACGTCCAAAGCTATCTCTCAACATCATAGCAACTGACAAAATCATGGAGATAGGATTTGCAATTCCTTGACCTGCAATATCAGGAGCTGAACCGTGAATGGGCTCATAAAGACTTGGTCCATTTTCAGAATGACTGGCTGATGGCATAACCCCAAGTGTGCCAGATAAAACGCTTGATTCATCCGAGAGAATATCTCCGAAAAGATTTTCTGTCACAATGACATCAAATTTAGCAGGATTGGTAATCATAAGCATGGCAGCTGAGTCCACCAGCTGGTGTTCCAAGGTCACATCTGGGAAATCCTGTGCGACATCCTCAGCCACTTTTCTCCAGAGTTTTGATGTTGCCAACACATTTTGCTTATCAATGCTGGTAACGATTTTTCTGCGATTTCTTGCAATTTCAAAGGCTTTGCGAATAATTCGCTCCACTTCCTCATAGCTGTAGTCGTTGATATCACGCGCTTTGTGCTCTTCAAGGATATGATCTCCAAAGTAAATCCCACCTGTCAACTCCCGTACAACGACAAAGTCCACTCCAGCAATTCGTTCTGATTTTAGTGGTGACAAATGTTTGAGACTCTCAAAAATCTTAACAGGGCGAATATTAGCATAGAGATTGAGTTCCTTACGGAGAGCTAGCAAGCCTTGTTCAGGGCGAACCGCTGCTCCATCATACTGAGGACTACCGATAGCCGCTAAGAGAATGGCATCTGCTTCACGACATACCTTGAGGGTTTCATCAGGTAAGGGATGCCCTGCAGCATCAATACCTGCACCTCCGAAGGGGCGTCTGTCAATCTCATAGTCAAAACCTGTTTTTTTAGCTAGAGCCTCCAGAACCTCTAACCCAGCCTCCATGATTTCTGGGCCAATTCCGTCTCCTGCTAGAGCTACTATTTTCTTTGTCATAGCCTTCTCCTTTACACACTAGGCATATCTCGATAGGAAACACTGCGTCCCATCTCACCAGCATTCTCTTTTTGAACAAAGGTATTAGCATTGATGTAGGCAATAGCCGAAGCCTTCAACACATCGAAATCAAGACCTGCTGCGTTAAAGATGGTTTCTGTATCTCTGTTTTCAACAGTGACCAAGACCCTAGCTTGGGCATCAATTCCATCTGTCACCGCATCAATGGTATAGGATACCAAGCGGACGGATTGGTTAAAGAACTTGTCGATAGCGTTAAAGATTGCTTCAACGGAACCTTGCCCTGTCGCATTAAATTCGACCTTCTCACCATCCATATTAGCCAGGCTAACAAGCGCTTCGATGTCATTATCCGCATGAGTTTGCAATTGTAAATCATCAAAGTGGAAGCCTTCTGGATTTTCAACCATGGTTCCAGCTACCAAAGCACGAATATCTGCATCTGTGATTTCTTGTTTCTTGTCAGCCAGTGCCTTGAACTTAGCAAAGAGTGGTTTGATGTCCTCTTCTGTAAAATCTAGGGCCAATTCTCTTAGTTTCTCGACAAAGGCATGGCGACCTGACAATTTTCCAAGCGGAAGGCTATTACTCTTGACACCGACCAATTCAGGGGTGATAATTTCATAGGTAAGAGGATTTTTAAGGACTCCGTCTTGGTGAATACCAGATTCGTGAGAAAAGGCATTGCCACCAACCACAGCCTTGTTTTTAGGAACTGGAATACCAGAGAAGCGAGAAACCATTTCTGACGTATTGATTGTCTCATTTAGGACAATACTGGTTTCTGCTTGGTAGTAATCTTGACGAATATTGAGAGCAACTGCTATTTCTTCCAAGGCAGCATTTCCAGCTCGCTCACCAATACCGTTGATAGTTCCTTCAACACGTCCTGCCCCATTCTTCACAGCTGCAAGGCTATTAGCCACTGCCATTCCGAGGTCATCATGACAGTGAGGCGAATAGATAATCTGACGATCCGTCTTGACATTCTCAATCAAGTATTTGAAGATAGCGCCGTACTCTTCTGGAGTGGTGAATCCTACCGTGTCAGGGATATTAATATAAGTTGCACCTGCATCAACCGCTGTTTGAACAACTTGCAAGAGGAAATCCAACTCTGTTCTGGTCGCATCCTCAGGAGAGAATTCGACAATCTCAAACTTAGAACGGGCATAAGAAACATGCTCACTGATTGCTTCCAAAATCTCTTCCTTGGTCTTATTGAGTTTATACTTACGATGAATCGGACTGGTAGCGATAAAGACGTGAACCTGTGGATATTTGGCATCCTTGAGGGCTTCATAACAAGCATCAATATCAGACTTGACAGAGCGTGCCAAACCAGTCACTGCCGTTTTCTTCAAGACCTTGGCAATCTCCTGCACTGCCGTAAATGAGTCTGGGCTAGCCGCTGGAAAACCAGCTTCTATGGCTGAAATGCCCCATTTCTCCAGCTGCCTTGCAATGGCAATTTTTTCCTTGATTGAAAAGTTAACACCGGGTGTCTGCTCTCCATCCCGAAGGCTGGTATCTAGAAATTCAACTGTTCGCATAAGATTTCCCCTTTTCCAAATGTGGTTTTAAAAAAACATCTCGCTCAGAAACCCAAGCGAGATGTTGATTTACTCCCGCTTGGTAAGCCAAACAGGACTAATGCTTTTTGCACTAGCCCGAGTACCTCAACAACAAAGCGAATTTATTAAACTTAGCTGTTCTCATGTTTGACTTTCTCCTTCGTTTGATATCTTGTTTAGTATTTTAGCATAGGCAGAAGCACTTGTCAAGAAAAAATCAAATATTTTCTGAAAATTTCTTCAGTATAGAATATTTAGCTAATTGAAAGTTATTGAAAATCCTTGAAATGTTTCATTTTTTAGAAGTTAAATTCCAACTTTTTTCTATCAATTCCAGTACCATTTCATCTGACAAAGTATCATCTAATACCACACTAATCCAGTAGCGTTTGTTCATATGAAAAGCTGGATAAATGCCCTTTTGTGAAAGCAGGTCCACTACTTGATCATGTTTGAGGTTGACTGCTTCCACTAATCCTTCTCTGCCCTTTTCCAGCTTATCCCAAGAGATTATCATCAAAACAGCATACCACTTTTTATTGCCTTCGTGGCGCAATACAGCTGTATCAGGCGATTTCTCCCACAAATACTCCAACTGATTACCATACTTTTCCTGAACTTGAGCCATGATACGCTTAGTCTGAGGGCAGATAAAATCCTGTACCTCAAAACAAGCCTTCCGAATCTGGTAAAGAATCTCCAAACAAGCCTCACGGACACTTCCTACAAAACTTCCCCTCATGCTTTCCATATGGACTTGAGGATAGGGATCGCCCGTTTCCCGGTCAAAGACCTGAAAACTCACATTATCAGCAGTGATGGACACAACCATGACAAAGTCACCCTGCAAAATCTGGCAACTATAGGTCCAGACTCCCCTATTTTCTACAAAACCATAAGCATGAGCTTTTTCTTTATTAAACTGATAGGATTTAAAAATTTCAAACATAAGTGAAAACTGCTACCAAAAGCTAGCAGTTCCTTTCTATTTTTTAAAAGACAACCTTAGTACCATGTAGTTGTGTCACACCCAGCTGGTCAATAAAGGTTTGACGGTTGTCCAAGTCAATCCCCCCACCTGGTAGAATTTCAATCTTACCTTTAGCATACTCCAAAATTCTGTGATAGTGAGCAAAACGTTTTTCTAGTGAATCGCCAGACACACCCGCACGAGTCAGGATACGAGTAACTCCAGCTTGACTAAGCCAGTCAATAGCTTCCAGTTGATCATCATCGCTCAATTCATCAAAAGCCATGTGAAAGACAATTTCCATTCCTTTGGATGCAGCAATTAACTTTTCCAGATTAGGCTTATCCAACTTCTTATCAGCAGTTAAAGCCCCAAATACAACCCCTTGACTTCCAGCCTGAGCAGTTAAACGAATGTCCTCTAGCATAATAGCAATTTCCATATCATTATAGACAAAGTCACCACCACGTGGACGAATCATGGTCATAATGGTCGTATCGTAGTTAGCCGCCAATTCAATCGCTGCCTTGGTCACTCCATAGCTTGGTGTTGTTCCTCCCACTGCTAGATTATCACAGAGTTCAATTCGACGAGCTCCAGCCTGCATCGCTTTTTCAAGCAAGGTCACATTTTCAGCACAAAATTCGTAAATCATTTGATTCTCCTTGAAGATTACTTTAAATTCATTATATCATATTATTGTGAATATGCTTTCATTTTTATCAAGGCAAATAACTACTATTTTAACTATTCTTTGTCTGGAATGACCTTGAAGAGATAATAAGTGATAAAGATGGTCAAAGCTCCCAGACCGATTTTGACTGGTAAGAGAGGGGCAAAATAAATGGAAATTCCCATCAAGCTGTAGATAGATACGATGATTTTTTTCTTTCGTTCACGGGCAATAGACTTAGTCTCGCGAAAATCAGCTACATATGCTTGATAGAGCTTGGTATGATAAAGCCAATCTTCGAAGCGCTTGGAACTTCTGGAGAAACAAGCAATAGACAACAAAAGAAAAGGCGTTGTAGGCAACAAGGGTAAAACAACCCCAACAATTGCCAAGGCCAGTGATAAAAAACCAATTATCAGATAGATAAGACGCATAACTACTCCTAATTAAAATAATCCTCTTCTAGTTTCGCATACAACGGTGAATTTTGTCAAGTACTAATCAAAAAGAGCCTGAAATTCACTTCCAGGACTCTCCTCTTATTTAATCTTTTCTTCTTCGTAGTCACCCTTACTACATACAATCTGCTTGCCACCACCACGGACTTTTTTCTCCATGAGGAAGTTGCCACATTTTGGACAGTCACGACCAACAGGCTTATCCCAAGAGGTAAATTCACATTCCGGATAGCGATTGCAACCATAGAAGAGACGATTACGTTTGGTTTTACGCTCAATGATTTGTCCCTGATGACAACTTGGACACTCTACACCGATTTCTTTCACGATTGCTTGGGTATGACGGCAATCTGGAAAATTGCTACAAGCGTAGAACTTACCAAAACGACCAAGTTTAATGACCATTGGACTACCACACACTTCACAGTCAAATCCAGCTGGTTCATCCTTGATCTGGATTTTTTCCATTTCTTCTTCAGCCTTGGCGACTTCTTTAGAGAATGGTTTGTAAAAGGCATCAATGACACGTTGCCACTGCTCTTTTCCGACTTCGACGTCATCCAGTTTGCCTTCCATTTCAGCTGTAAAGGTCACGTTTACGATATCTGGGAAATATTCAACGATGAGCTTGTTAACAATTTCTCCCAACTCTGTCGGTTCAAAGCGTTTGGCTGCAAGGCGAACATAATAACGTTTCTGAATAGTTTCAATGGTCGGTGCGTAGGTTGACGGACGGCCAACTCCATTTTCCTCCAAGGTCTTGATCAGTGTCGCTTCAGAATAACGAGCAGGCGGTTGAGTGAAGTGTTGCTCTGGCTTGCTATTAACCTGTTTGACCACATCTCCAACAGCCATATCTGGTAACATCTTATTCTTATCAGAATCATTATAAATGGCAAGATAACCATCAAACTTAACCTGACTACCATTTGCAGCAAATTGAACCCCATTTTGAGACAATTTAACAGCCATGGTATCAAAGACAGCAGCTGTCATCTGGCTAGCTACAAAACGATTCCAGATAAGAGTATAAAGCTTGAGCTGATCCTTATCCAGATACTTAGCGATGCTTTCAGGTGTATTAAAAACGCTAGACGGACGAATAGCCTCATGGGCATCCTGAGCACCTGATGCATTTTTGACCTTGCTACCATGCTTAGAATACTTGCTACCAAAACGGTCCGTAATGAAACTTGCTGCTTCATTTTGCGCTACAGGACTGATACGAGTCGAATCGGTACGCATATAGGTAATCAAACCTTGAACACCAGAACCGATATTGATCCCTTCATAGAGCTGTTGGGCGACCATCATGGTCTTTCGAGTACGGAAATTGATTTTATTGGCCGCATCCATCTGCATAGATGAAGTGGTATAAGGTAATGGAGCATTGCGCTTGCGCTCTTTCTTATCCACCTGATCCACTGAAAAGTCTTTACTAGTCAGACGAGACAAGACTTCCTTGACCTCGTCATTGCTAGACAGTTTCAGCTTTTTACCATCCACTCCATAGAAGGAAGCCTGAAATTGCTTGGTTCCCTTTTTAAAAATACCATCAATTGTCCAGTATTCTTCTGGCTGGAAGGCGTTAATTTCATTCTCACGATCAATGATGAGTTTAAGGGCAATGGACTGTACGCGACCTGCTGACAAGCCCTTCTTGACCTTCTTCCACAAAATAGGCGAAATCGAATAGCCTACCAAGCGGTCTAGGACACGACGAGCCTGTTGGGCATCGACCAAGTCCATATCAATCTTGCGAGGTTCTTTAAAAGCATTTTTGACCGCATCCTTGGTGATTTCATTAAAGACAACACGGTTGGCATCATTTTCATCTAAGTTGAGAATATGAGCCAAATGCCAAGAAATCGCTTCTCCTTCACGGTCCGGGTCACTCGCCAGAAAGACTTTATTAGCTTTTTTAGCTTCTTTTTTCAAGTCATTGATAAGAGGACCTTTTCCTCGGATATTGATATATTGTGGTTCGTAATTATTTTCAATATTAACGGACATACTGGATTTCTTCAAATCACGGATATGCCCGACACTGGCTAAAACCTTGTAGTTTCTGCCTAGATATTTTTCAATCGTCTTGGCCTTAGCAGGTGACTCCACGATTACTAGATTTTTTTTAACTGTTGATTTTTTCTTTTTTGTTGCCGTAGCCACAGTATCACACCTTTTCAAAGTAATAAACTTTATAAAGTGTAAACCATTTTTTGAACCCTGTCAAGACTTAGCTACTATAATAGAAGAAAAGTTTTATGCTTAAGACCTCAGTCTTCCTTTGAGATACATAGAAGACTTACGAGAAAAACCAGCTATTCTCAAGAAATTATTGTTCCTCAGACTCTGTATCAAATTTATTGGCCTTTTCCTTTTCTTTTGCTTCCTTATCCTTGATATACTGGAAGAAATACTCTACCAGTTCTTCCTTGCTAAGTTGTTCTGAATCAGACAATTGGGAAACTTGAACAGAAACATCACTTAAACCATAGTCCCCCCTCTTACTGGAAATCATATCAAGCTCTTCTTCTGTCAAATAATTTCCTGAAATGGTTAGCTTTAGGGTATGATTCTTTTTAGAATAGGTTTTTTTCAAAATATTATGCCCCTGAAACTGCTCTGATATAAATTTCTTAAGGGACTCTTTTTTCAACGTTTCTCTGACTAAAGTCGTTGCAGAGATGAAACTCGGAATCATCAGCAAAACAGCAACTAGAAGCAAAATCCTGCGCATTTTAGAGTCTTCTTCATTATCTCTAAAATAGTGCTTCTTAACCATCATCAACCTGACACCTATATAAGTCGCAATGACAATGAAGCTACAATTGATGAGGAATAGGTAAGAAGAGCCTATGATAAATTTTAGATTAGCAGAAGCAATAGCGTAACCTACCGTACAAAGAGGAGGCATCAAGGCGGTTGCAATCGCGACACCAGGGACAATATTATTGGTCTCTTTTTTCCTAGCACCAATAATACCTGCTATCCCTCCTACAAAAGCAATGAGAACATCCCAAATAGTCGGAGAGGTTCTAGCAACAATCTCCGAACTAGCATACGAAATAGGAGAAAGATAAAAATAAAGTGTTGAAGCTATTAAACTGGCAAGAATTTGAATAGCTAATATTTTAAAAGATTTTCTTAACAATTTAAAATCAAATATAGCTAGAGAGAGCCCCACCCCCAGAATAGGTGTCATCAAAGGAGAGATTAACATGGCTCCAATAATCACGGGAGTCGAATCCATATTTAATCCGATAGAGGCGATAAGCATGGCACATAGTAAAATCGCTAAATCACTTCTGGAGAGTTCTAATTCTTCGTATATTTTATTTCTAAATTCTACCAACGAATACAGTTTATTATTTGTCACAAATATCTTCCTTTCCTAGCTAACTAGTCGCTAATACTCTTCGAAAATCTCTTCAAACCACGTCAGCTTCACCTTGCCGTATAGATGTTACTGACTTCGTCAG
>NZ_VMLG01000027.1:0-23502 GCF_013276565.1 Streptococcus sp. 53 | reverse complement strand
GTTGCAGATGGAAGCTGACTTTGTTTGAAGAGATTTTCGAAGAGTATGAATACTCACGTCCCTTACAAAAATCATTATAGCAGAGGTTAGTTTCAAGAACAAGTTCGTTTGCCTATCTGGTCGCTATATCGGTCTAAATGGTTGAATAGTTAAGATAAAAGAAAAGAAGCCCTAATGAGCTTCTTCACTTTGCCGATTGCAGGGATCGAACCTGTGACCTAGGCTTTACGAGTGCCTTGCTCTACCAACTGAGCTAAATCGGCGATTTCACTTACAGTATAGCACTCTGAGAATAGATGTCAAGAAATTTTCATCTCTATTAGAAAAAGCCTGTCCTAAGACAAGGCTTTGATATTCTATTATTTACGATCCAGCACTTTCATAAGAATCCAAGCCCCTGTCCCATAGTTTCAAGGAAATAGCAAAGAAGACTAGGGAAATCAACATCAAACCTCCGATGTTAAAGAACACATCCTTGTCCTGCAAGAAATAGCTGGCTGGATAGTAGGCTGTAAAGGCAAAAGGCACGATAAAACTAATCAACCATCGAAGAAGGGAATTGTAAATCGAAATCGGATACTTGGCAAAATCATTAAACATATAGAAAATGTAGATCATGGCGCCTGACTGCTTAGTCCAAAAGGCGATACTAGCTGTTGCGATTTTAAGAGAAGTATAAATCAAGGTCGCAAAAGGAATACAAACTAGGAAAAGCAGGAATTTTGGAAGAGTCCAAGCAATGCTGGTCACTGTTGTTCCCAATAAAATACCACCGACCAAGAGCTCGCCCAAGGCATCAATCTGAAAGGTCTCAACTAGGATGTGAAAGAGAGGATTGATAGGACGAGTCAAATACTTGTCAAACTCCCCTTTTCTCACCAGGCGTTGTCCTAGCGCCCAGAGATTATCAAAAAAGAGATGGTCCAACCCCTTAGGAATCAAGGAAAAGCCATAGATAAAGGCGATTTCTTGAAAAGTCCAGCCTTCTAGCGAGGGGATATGTTGAAAGATGACATTAAGAAACAAGAGATTCAAGCCTTGAGTCAAGAAAACTCCCAGCACACCAACCACAAAATCCACCTTGTATTCCATAATTTGTTTGATGTATTGTCTGATAAAAATCAGATGCATGCGTTGATATTTTTTCATACTAACCTCCCTGAATGGTAATAAAGGACTGGACTCGTTTCCAAATCAACTGAGACAAGCCCACCATCACTAAGAGCCAGAAGAACTGCAAAGCGAGCGCCTGAATCATCTGACTGGCATCGTATTTCCCAACGATAATCATGACTGGTGTGTAGATTAAGGATGAAAAAGGCAGGAAGGACAGAATATCTGAAACAACCTTTGGAAAGAAAGCCAAGGGAATCAAACTTCCAGACATAAAGGCCACTATGGAAGTCTTGAGTAGATTAGAGCCCCATAGATTTTTAAACACAAAGGCTGAAAAACCAAAACAGATATTGAAGAAAAAGTTAATCAGATAGGCCAGCGTTAAGCTAAAGAGGTAAAGGACAGTTAATCCCATCACTTCTACAATCCCTTGCCCAGATACGATTTTCATCAAAACAATGACACTTAAAAATGGAAGGCCAACGCTGATAAAAATCAACCACTTGGACCCAAGCTCGGTGAAAAGATAGGAGGCCGCAAAATGCACTGGTCGCAACAAGCGCATGATAATGGAACCATCCTTGACCTCCTCCCCAATCATAAAAGAGCTATCAGACCTGGTCAACAGATTGGTCACAAAACTCATAATGATGTAGAGGGTGATATCTGCCATACTGAAGCCCTGAATCAAAGACTCCTGCGAGGAATCAAAGACAGCCTTCCAGAGATAAAAGGCCACAAAAGCCCCCATAACATCGCCTATCCGATAAAGAATGAAGTTGACTCGATAGGTGATCAATTCCTGAACACCTGCATTTATAAAGGGTTTATAACGTCTCCACAATTTGACCATCTTAGAGCTCCTTTCGATAGAAGCGACGGATAATATCCTCAATATCCGTATCCACCATCTTCAAATCACGGACTTCAAAATCAGACAGTGTTTGCTTAATAATGTCAGCTGACTGGTAGCGGGAACTGTCAAATTCAATATTGAGGCTATTTCCTTGTCTATCAATTGTCATATCCGAAAAGCCTTCATAGTGAGAAAGGAGATGACTTTGACCTGGTAGCAGTTCAAAGGAGAGTGTCTTCATCTTACCAAAGGTCTCCTTGAGCTGGCTAACCGTTCCATCAAAAATTTCCTGCCCCTTATCAATCATAAAAATCCGATCACAAAGTTGCTCAATGTCGCTCAAGTCATGAGTGGTCAAGAGAATGGTTGTTTCTTCCTCCTGATTGATCTGAGTAATAGCCCGACGAATGTTATCCTTGACCGAAACATCCAAACCAATGGTCGGCTCATCTAAAAAGAGAACCTTGGGATTGTGAAGTAAGGAAGCCGCAATATCCGCCCGCATGCGCTGTCCCAGTGAAAGAGTCCGCACAGGGTCCTTGATAAAGTCCTTCAAATCCAAGACTTCATTCAAAAAATCCATGCGCTTATGAAAGAGCGAGTCTGGCACGTCGTAAATCTCCTTCAAGACCGTGTAGGTCTCTTGCAAGGCCAAATCCCACCATAGCTGGGTACGTTGTCCAAAAACAACCCCAATATCCTTGACATAATCTTGGCGATTATCCTGCGGAATCTTGCCGTTAATCCGACAAAATCCAGATGTCGGTTTCAAAATCCCGGTCAGCATTTTAATGGTTGTCGACTTCCCAGCACCATTTGCCCCGATGAAGCCTAAAATCTGCCCCTTTGGTACCTCAAAAGTCAAATCCTTGACTGCTTCAAAGGTCTGCTTTTCAGGATGAATAAAGGAGCGCAAAGCTCCCTTCAAACCAGGTTCCTTCACTGTCTTCACAAAATTTTTCTGAAGATGTTCCACTTCTATCATTGCCATATCTATCTCCCTATCGCAAGGAATAGAAAATCGTATTTTCAAACACAAGTATTCTAAATCCTTACTTTCTACACCTTCTACATTTTATTGCTACAGAAGGTTTTATACCAACCTATTATAGTCCAATAAAAACTAGAATGCAAGCGTTTGTCTACAGATTATGAAATTGAAAATTTTTCTCTTAAAGTGGTATTTGTATACTCAATGAAAATCAAAGAGCAAACTAGGAAGCTAGAGGCAGGTAGCTCAAAGCACAGCTTTGAGGTTGCAGATAAAGCTTACGTGGTTTGAATTTAATTTTCGAAGAGTATTAGTCCAAAATTCTGGCTTAATAGTCTCCTTAAAACACCAAAAAACCCACCCAATGGGCAGGTTTCAACTGTATTGTTCAGCTAGATTAAGCTTTACCTTCTGAACATAAAGCATTTATTTACTATACTTCCTAATACATTAAAAAGGCCCATATTTATACATTCATCCACCCACACTATATTTGGATAATACTCATTGTTCCCTTAAGTTCTTAAAAATATATGGCAAAATAGGGGACAAAATTTTAAGTTGAACTTGGCACAAATTATAAAATCTGATTTGATAAAGTTTTTGTTTAACAAATTCTAAAATAGATTTATATAAACATTTAAAAGACTTTGATTGCTTATTAATTTCAAAAAATTGAGTTACTTATAAAAATTTGGATAATTTATTATTCTTATAAAGATAAAGAATCATTTAAATATACACTTAGCTGATCATTTATAAGACTAGTTGCTATAGTTTTAATTACTTCCAAAGTCATAGGCAGGGCATTTTCTTTGATCCTATTCTTAGTCCTATTCCACATAGTATTTTCTCTTATTTTATCTAGAAAATCATGCCCCTCCCAAGTCAAAGCGCCAACACTAAAAAAATAGATTTTATCACTAGCATATGTGGGTTTATAACTTTTTATCAAACCTGCTTCAAACAACAAGTCACAATGGTAGGCTATTATCTCTATGTCATATCCGTCAATTTGTAAATGAGACAACGCAGTTGATTTATACTCATCCTCAATTTTAAAAAGTATCAAGCGACATAAATCCATATTTCTCTTCATCCAAATAAACCTCTACTCGGTGATATATAATTACAGTGTACAACTTATTAATAGAAGGGTCAAGTGATAAATCAGTGGATTTTACCATAATATATACCGTTCTTTTTTCCGAAAAATAAGTATTTTCCCGAAAAAAATATTAATTCTCTACATCCTCACTTATAAATCCTAAGTCAATAAACCTATTACTTTTTCATAGAAACATATCGCTAAATATCTTCCCCTACGATAAATAGCTTGTTCAGAAAAATTATCTATCTCCCATTCAATATCATTCTGTGCCCTATAACGATTATCAAAATTTCTATGTTCTTTATTGAGAAATTCTTTTATTTGTTGATAGCTCGAATTTTGATATTCTGTGATTTTTTTTGATAAATCACATTCTCCACTTAACCTAGTATTAATAATATCTTCAAGAACTACTAAATTTCCTATTTTGAATTGATACGCTTCAGGTTCATTACCCAATGATTTCTCAATAATATGTTCTATACTATATTCTGGTTCATCATAGACTCTATATGCCTCTCCTTGAGTAGGACGCCTCACTTCTAACCAATTATTTAACGTATAAATCGCATATCTAGAGTACATAATCTCTTCGTTTTTTCTATCGAAATAAACTCCATTACCTGCATATCTCAATTTTGAAAAGAAATCAATAAAGTCTTCCCTGCTAGGTAATTTTCTATTTAATTTATCTTTTAAAACAGCTATATCTGTTCTGATTTGCGCTGCTACTGAATTAGTTGCAAGTGTGGCCATTTTAGATGCAAACTCAGAATATGCTTCCTCAATTTCCTCATATGTATAGCTTATCCCTGGACGTGTCCAACCATCAATACGAGAAGCCATAGTATCTGGAGGTGGTGTAATAGCGCGTACAAATTCATACACTGAAAGTATTTCAAAGAGCCTAATTTTACTATCGAATGATATATCTACTATAGAAATGATTACATTATATATCTTGGAGGAGTTCGATATTTTTATCAGATACTCTAAGTTTCTTTTTATTCTATTCGGTGACCCAGTATTATCTAGAATAAGTTTAGAAATATTTTTTGCTGTATACAGTAACCCATCCAGTATTCTGAGGTAATCCGATTCATCTATCATGTCGCAAAAATTTTGATATAAATTTTCTGAACTAAAATTATACTTAACTTCAAACCACGCTGTGAAATATCTCGTAAAATTCATCTTACAAACTTCTAATTGCCTATGAATTTCATTCCACTTATCCAAGACAGAATCACCACCTGCGACACCCATGGTTCTTTCTGTCTTCTGAAAAATTTCGTATTTAATTAAATCAATATCTGTGAGCCTTATCCCTCTTGTGTTTAATCTACCAAATAGTAAATAACTCTCAACTTCGTCTTGTGAAGTAACTATAGAAAACTGAGTTTGCATTAAGAAATTAAAATACCGAGTCTTCATATGTTTTGATTCAGAAGCCAATTTTCGTTGGAAGAATCTAAATGCTCGATAAAAATTATTACCTCTTCGTTCATGAAGCTCCTTAGGAACTCCATTATCTTCCACATCAAATAAACTTTCCCAAACTCTATTTAACTCAGAATTTTTGAATTTTAAAGGAATTTTTCCATTATTATTAATTTTTTTCCCTAAACTGTGAATAAAAACAATGAAGGTTATTATTCTTTGTTGACCATCAACAACTTCGTAACTGCTTCCATTATCATAAATTAATATGTTTCCCCAATAATCTGTTGAATTTTTTCTTTCATATGCACGTAAAAAGTCATTGTAAAATTCTTCCCAGTTTTTTTCCTCCCACGAATACTCTCTCTGATATAGCGGCACTTCCAGAGTCTTACTATTTGTGAAGGAGGTTAGTAGTTCCTCAACCGTCTTTTGTGAACTTTCAATTAAAACCATTAATTTAATCTCCAGTTCTTTATAATTCTATTTTCGAGTCGCTTCATGTATTGTTCCATGAAAACAAAATCAGGTAAGCCATCTTTACTTGGTAACATTATTTTTCCAGCTTTATACCTTGATAAAGAATTTGCTCTACCATGATTAAAAACTTCCTTATATTTAGAAAGTAAAGTAACAATAAATAACTGATTGTATTTATTGGCTGGAAATTTTGCATATAGTACAAACACATGTGAATCAACTGCAAACTTAAATTCTTGATAGTAGGCTAATCCTGCTCCACCATCACCATCTTTATTCCAAGTTATCACATTTGATGATTTAATTTTTCGTGGTTCAGTTTCAACGAATCCCTTTAGACCATTTCCAAATTTTCTAGCAGAAATTAAAGGTAAGTTGCCTTTTGCCAAAGAATCCATGTTGCTTTCACTTCCTCTTTCTTTATTAACATCGAAATAGTCCGATATTAAAAACTCTCCCCACTCGACTTCGTCTAATTCTCTAAAATCTGATATTTTATGTTGTTCAGGAAACTTATAGGTGTCCTTAATTTGATTATATTTGATTTGAACATATTCTTCCATAAATGCCCAATCAGGCGTCCCGTAATTTGTAACAGGAAGCATAATTTTCTGCCTTTTAAAATTTCCTAGTCTATACTGTTTTCCATAACCAAATTGATTTGCATTATCAAAAACTGAAGTAATAAATAATTTACAGTTTTCTGAAATATCATCATTAATTAACACTAGAATATTATCATCTGCACTATAGGAATAATTACGGTAAAATGCATTTGCAAACATATCAATCGTGATTGTGTTTTTAGGAAAAATTTCCTGCTCACTATTTGCAATAAAACTAGCAATTCCACTGTTATGAAAACCTGCTGTTATAAATGGGCGCATTCCCGCAATACGACTACTTTCGACAAGACGTTTGCCACGTTTTACTTGGAATAACTCTGCGAGTCTAAACTCTTTCCATTTTCTATTCTTCATCCTGTACCTCTTCAAATAAATAGCCTCTACCATGGGTATACATATCAAATTGGAAACTCAGATAATCTGCAATTGTTTTTTCAAATTCCTCATCACTTGGAATTTCATCGTTAAAATAATAGAAACTATGTAACCATTCATCCTCTGCTTGGATTGTGGATTTTACCATAAACTCAGTCGTATAATCCTCCTCGTTACCATTGATTACATCAAAGAGGAAGCGTCTTTTCTCCTTGGCCGAATCGTCATCAATCAGACCTATGTGTTTTCTCACTACAAATCCATCATCTTCAAAATTTATAAACTTAACTTTTTTTCGTTCAATATCATGTGGTTTACCCGCCTCAAAAATTGCGATAACAGGATTAGTCCCCACACCATGGAAAGTATTTTTATTTACAGTAATTACCATATCTAAAGTATGTTTTTCAAGAATTCTTTTCTTATATTCCTTTTCTTCCTTAGATTTACCAACCATAGTTGATTGAGGGACAATCACCGCTAGTTTCCCCCCAGTTACCAGCATATCTAGCGCATGACGAATAAAATTAATTTCTGTTAGAGTTTTATCTGTTTTCCCTTGGGAATACGGGGGATTAAACAAGATTTTATTTACTCTCTGCTTTTGGATCTCTTCACCGGTAACAGAAAACATATCGTTTAACTGTAGATTACTTTTGCCATCCCCTCGTAAAATCATGTTCGTTGTCGCTACGGTGAACATCTTTTCCTGCAACTCTATCCCCAGTAGTTGATGCTGTTTAATATGTTTGATTTCGTCCTCATCTTTTGCTAGCTTAGTCATTCTATTCATTGCAGAAATCAAAAAAGCACCACTACCGCAAGCAGGATCCAATACATAATCAGTCGGTAACACATCAATTAATTCCGTCATAAGCGTCGTAATATGGTGAGGTGTCAAAACAATTCCAAGACCGTTCCCATCACTTCCACCATATTTCACAAACTCACCATAGAAATTACCCAAAATATCGTAATCTGTATTTTGTTTAAAGTGATGGATAACTTTATCTTGTAATTTTTTAGTAAAATAATGAAGCGGTGTAACTCCTAATGTCTCGTTTTTTTCATTCAGCCGGACATTCGTTTCTAAAAACGAGAACTTATTGAGAAGAATATTGACCTTGTCTTCTGGCAAAACACCTTCAGATGCAATGTAATCTTTAACTGCTTTTAGAATTCTCATTCCATCATTATCAATTACTGGTCTTGTTGTATCCTCTCTACCATCAGTTTTTCTAGGATACTTATTACCTGTTAATTTTTTGATATCAAAATCTTCTTCATTAAGGGCTAAAAGAATTGCAGAAATTACTGTTGCTTTATTCTCACCTTCGAGCGAAGCGTAGTTTCGTAAATCTTCATGTAATTCTTTTGAAACATTTTGCAATTCAAAAATACGTTTTTGCTCAATAGAATATTCTTCAAGTACATTTACTGAATACCATTCATTTATATTGTTTGGATGAAGTTCCTGAAGATCAGTTAACTTTGGAAGTTTTTTTTCAGTAATTCCTTCTTCAGTGATAGAAACTAATACAGGTTGAATGCTATGAAATTCCTCATCCCCAGTAATACCTATTGCGATTACTTCATCAAAAGAGCTTGTTTTCGTTACGATATGGTTTGCGTAGTGTACAGCACCATTTACAGCAAAACCTGACAATGATGGAATATCTTTAGCAATAGAACCATCCCCGGAAAGATTAATAAGTTTATCATTGTCCCTTTTATCTTCAATCACAATAAGGTAATCTGAGATCTGCATAACAAATTCAGGCTTTCCAATTCCAGATTTACCTTGTTTGCTAGCTCCTTTTAGCGCTTTAGCAATTTCTGGATGAGAAGAACCTTGCTCATCATAGCGGATACCAAATTTTTCTATCTCTCTTCTGACGTATTGGTCAGTTGCTGTTGCTTCGTTTGCCATATTTTTTCACTTCCTTAAGTTTATCATTTCCCATTATATCAAAGAAAGTAGCAANNTTGCTACTTTCTTTGATATTTATATACTTAATTTTCTTATTAATTGACTTTCACTAACTTCAAAATAAAAATAATGATCCCTGCCATCCTCGGCGTTCTCTTTATTCAACTTGAAGTAGTTTTTCTAATTCATTGCCATTGTTCTAAGGATGTCATCAACTAGAAAAGTTAATGGAACATCCATTGAAGAATACTTCTGGAAGTCTTCTTCAAATCGAATATAGTTGTCTGAAAAATAGTCCATCTGTAATTTATTCTCATAGAGTTCTTTTCTACTCATAGGTAACCTCTTCTAATAACTGTATGCTCAAGAAGTCTTCCACTTGAATCAATCGGTATCCTTCATAGGTCTTGATAGATACTTCTTTTGCTGAAATTTCTCTCACTTCACCAATCAAAGTTACTTTTTGAGTTTTTTGTTTGACTATAAAGCGACCCTTTAAATTCCCAACATAAACCTGAGAAAGTAACAATAATTTTTCTGTTCTGTTCAAGTCACTAGTTAGATCGACACGATATTTCTCTTCCCCTAGTGATGTGGTATGTTCAGATAAAAAGAAGCCCATCCACTTTTGCATACCTGAGTCTTGATATTCTCGGGCAGACTGATAGGGCAAATAGGAACGATCAATTATTTTAAACCATCTAGTCCACCAGCAGAATGACCTCCGATTAGTTTACTTCTAGCGATACTTCTTGATGCTGACTCAAGCGCATTGGCTTTTAAAAGTGAAGTGAACCCAAACTGATCTCGTATGCTGTCAATCGCTGATTGGAGCCTTTCTTCTTTTTCTATTTTTTCAACATCATCAAATAAAGAAACTAGTCCAAACAATTCATACACTAGACCCGAATAGTTGACGGCAACGTTCCTTACAGCACCTGAACTGTATTTCTGATGAAATAACTGTAAAACTACATTAGTTAGCGTGTCCGTATGATTAGTTGCTTCGTTCTTTTTTGTGTGTTGATTGATTTTTTATTTTCCTGTTTGGAATAGCCTACATGAATTGAGACAACAGTTGTTTTCTTACCTGATCGTCTAAGACGAATAGCGACCTGTTCTAACATTTTTCGAAGCAATTCAAAATCGTGTAGGACACACAAGAGGAAGTAGTGTTACAGATATCTATTTGCACGTTACACAAAAAACAAAAGAACTAATCATTCCTGTTTTAGATTCGTTAACTATATAAGTGTGGCAAATTTGTGGAAAAACAAAGAAAAAAGGTTTATCCAAATCAGATAAACCTTTTTATATCAAGCTTTTACAAGCTTCTTATGCTTTACCTTCTGAACCGAATACGTCGATACGTTCTTCAACTGATGCTTGGATAGCTTTTACACCGTCAGCCAAGAATTTACGTGGGTCGAAGAGTTTTTTCTTGTCGTATTCTGCTTCGTTTGCTTCGTAGTCACGAGCAAATTTACGAGTTGCGTTAGCGAATGCGATTTGGCATTCAGTGTTAACGTTAACTTTCGCAACACCAAGTTTGATAGCTGCTTGGATTTGCTCATCAGGAATACCTGAACCACCGTGCAATACGATTGGGAATCCTGGAAGAGCTTCTGTCAATTTTTGCAAGTGGTCAAGGTCAAGACCTTCCCAGTTTGCTGGGTAAGGACCGTGGATGTTACCGATACCAGCTGCCAAGAAGTCGATACCAGTTTCAACCATTGCTTTAGCATCTTCGATTGGAGCCAATTCACCTTTACCGATGATTCCGTCTTCTTCACCACCGATAGTACCAACTTCAGCTTCTACTGAGATACCTTTAGCGTGTGCTTTTTCAACAACGTCTTTAGCCAATTTAAGGTTTTCTTCAACTGGAAGGTGTGAACCGTCAAACATGATTGAAGTGTAACCAACTTCGATACACTCAAGTGCATCTTCGTAGTGACCGTGGTCAAGGTGGATAGCTACTGGTACAGTGATACCCATTGATTCAACAAGGTTAGCGATCAAGTTGCGAGCAACTTTGTAACCACCCATGTATTTAGCAGCACCCATTGAAGTTTGGATCAAAACTGGAGCTTTTTTAGCTTCTGCTGCGCGCAAGATAGCTTGAGTCCACTCAAGGTTGTTTGTGTTAAATCCACCAACTGCATAACCGTTGTCACGAGCTGCTTGGACAAATTTTTCTGCTGAAACGATTGCCATTTTATCAGGCCTCCTGTATATTTTTATGGGTCATCCCATTTACATTGTTCATTTTATCACTTTTTGACAAAAAAATCTAGTTTTTCCCGCAGTTTCGATTGAATTTCTTCTAGCTTCATCTATGTAAACCCTTTCTCTCCCTAGTCTTGGGCGACTTTTGGAAAAGCTATGAAGAAGGTTAAACGATTCTCCGCCATCTCGAAACGATAAGCTAATTTTTCATGTTCCAATAGACTCTTAACCACAAAGAGCCCCATCCCAGAACCCTTGGCCTTGCGACTAGCATTGTCAGAAAAAGACTGGGCTAGTTTTTCTTGTTCCTCTGAGCTACAGCTATTCTCGATAAAAAGTTCCCCTTCTCTCTCCCCGATGCGGACCAAGCCGCCTGGAACAGAGTGCTTGATAGCATTACTGATAAGGTTAGACAGAATCAATTTCATGACAGATGAGTTTAAATAGGCCTGCTGATGAGTCAAACTATTGTCTATCTGAAGCTCTCTTTCCTTGGCTAGCAAGGCATAATTCTTGACTAGACTTTGCGTCATCTGGAGGAGGTCAATTGTTTCCCTATCATCTCGCAATTCCTGCACAGACGAGAGAGAAAGTATCTGCAGAACATGGTGATTGAGTTCATCCACAATCCCCAAGGCAACTCCCAGATAGTGGTCTCTATCCTTATAACGCCCGATATTTTCTTTCATGTTTTCGATTAGGATTTTCAAACTAGCCAGCGGTGTTTTCAATTCATGAGAAGCTCCTCGTAGGAATTCGACCTTCATCTTTTCCAGCTGGAGAATGGCTTCATTCTTGTCATGCAAGTCCGCGATAACTGTCAAAAGATGTTGGTAGAGGCTATTGATTTGTTCCTTGAGATCACCAATCTCATCCTTAGAATCCACGCGCAATCGCACTTGGGCATCCAAGTCCATCATCCGACGGGTCACCCGCTTGATTTCCAAAATCGGGGCAACAATGGTCCGAGCATAGATATAGGCCACCAAAAGTGAAATCAGAAAGGATGCCAGCAGGGTATAGGGAAGAAACTGGAGACTGATTTGCTCTGCTTCCTTTTGCAAATCCATGGAAGCTAGAAACTGGAGAGTCATGGTGCCACCATCTTGCGTTTTCACCTCACGCTCCTCGATAAAAAGAGAGGTTGTCTGACGTTCCGTATCCAGAGGAAGGCTGTCCTTGACTTCTAACTTATCCTCTGTCATCTCTCCCTTGACAGCCCCCTTGATCTCACTAGTCTGGGAATACAGCTCTAACACTTGCTCGATACTCTGCCTGTCTTTCCCTTCTAGGGACTGGGCAATGGCTGTTGCCTTCTGACCAATGGTTTCCTGACTATGACTCAGATAAGTCGAAGGAAAAAGAAAATAAATAGCTAAATGAAGGCAGATAACCAGAATACTAAATATCGAGAAGGTATAGATAAATATTTTTGTAAATAAACCTGTTCGTTTCATTTTCGCTCCAATTTATAGCCAACATTGCGCACAGTGAGGATGCAGTCCAAGTCTAGCTTTTTCCGCAATTCCTTGATATAAACATCAATGACGCGGTCAAAGGGAACCTCATCAGTCGCTTTCCATACGGCATCGATTATCTGAGATCGGGTCAAGGCCCTTCCTTCATTTTTTACCAGATAGTCCAGAATTTCCAATTCTTTGGCATTGATAGCCACTTCTTGACCTGCTAGGCTTGCGCTGTAGCTTTCAAAGTTCACCTTAGCACCCTTATAAGAGAAAATTCGTCCCGTATCGTAGTAGCGCTTGAAAATCGCGTCTACCCTCACTTTTAAGAGGGAGAGGGAGAAGGGCTTTTCCAGATAGCCATCTGCCAGAGAGGCAAAGGCACTCATCTTGTATTCTTCATCCTGAAAAGCGGTCAACATCAAGACAGGAACCTGGCTGGTTTTGCGAATCTCAGCTAGGACTTCTAAGCCATTGAGCTTTGGCATCTGGATATCCAGTAAAACCAAGGCTACCTCATAGCTAGAAAATTGCTCTAAGGCTTCTTGCCCATCTGCAGCCTCAATGGTTTCATAACCACAATCTGTCAAATAGTCACTGATCCCCTCACGGATCATCTCTTCATCTTCTACAATTAAAATTTTCATACTTTAACTGCTCTCTATTTTTTATTTTTCTTAGAATAACTACCTACTCTATTTTCTATTATAGTCTCTTGCTGGCCTTTTGTCTTTAAACAACTGACCACTAGATAAAACAAAGAGAGCCTATCGCTCTCTCTGCTCACATTTCACTCTCTATAGAATGAAAATTATTTAGCTGCTTTTGAAAATGTTACAACGTAATTATAATCTTTCCCATTGTTTTTATAGAGATAGTCTTCTTTAACAGTATAACCACGTTTACGTAATTCCTCTTTCTTGGCATCAACTTGGTTCTTGACTGCTGCTTTTACTTCATCATCTGTTGAAGCAGCTGCGACTTCAATAGAAGTTTCATTGATAGCGCCTAGGAAACCTGCAATATCTTTCATTTGATCAAAGTTATAAAAAACATTTAATTTGACCTTTTGAGGAGCTGGCTGTTCTAAACTTCTACGATTTCTGCTAGCGCGTGGTTGAACTGCTGGAGCCATTCTGAAACCTGTAGTTCCTACTGGCTGTGTTTTGGATTCTTTTGTGAATTCTACAACATAATCATAGCTATCTCCACCCTCAACGATTTGATCCAAGTCTGTTGTGGACTTAACTGTAAAGCCTTGTTTTTTCAGTTTCTCAATTTGTGCTTTTGTTTTTTCTACAACAGCTTTTTTAATATCTTCTTTAGTTGCATTACCTGGTAAAGTTAAAAGATTATTTTCTCCTACTTCACCTAATGCTCCAGCTATATCTTTAAGAGCTGTTAAATTATAGTAGATATTTATTTTTTTAGTTTTATTAGATAAATCTCTTTTTACAACTTTTTTAGCTCTAACTTGAACTTTTGGTGCAATTCTGAAGCCTGTAGTTCCTGTAGTTTCCTTAGTGAAAGTTACTACGTAGTCATAATGAGTCGCGTCTGCTTGATCAATACCTACAAAATACTCATCAGAAATTTTGTATCCTTTGCTTTCAAGTTCTGCTTTTTTCTTATCTATTCTTGCTTTTAAAATAGATTTCAAAGCTTCACCAGATACCCCTTTTGGTATATCAACTTCATTTTTACCACCTAAATCATCAAAGAAGCCCGGAATATCCTTCATACCATCAAAATTATAATAAATAGAAACTTTATTTTGAGGTTCATTTACACTTCTAGGACGACGAGTTACTCGAGGTTGGTAAGTTCCTGCACTTCGGAAGCCTGAATTATCTGCTGTAGAATTGTCTGACGTTGCTGCAGGTTGTGTTTGTGATGACTCTCCAGATGAAGATGGCTGAGAAGATGGATTGCTAGAGGTTAGTGCGCTGTTTGCGACTGTACTATTTTCATCAATAGTTGTACCACCAGCATGGCTTTCAACAGGTCTGTTAAAATCAGTTTTTGGATATTCAACGTTTGGCACGTCGATAGTTCTTAAATCTTCTTCATATTTATCAACAACTTTCGCTTGTTCTTCAGAACTACTTGCTTTCTCCAGCTCTTTTGTTGCTTTTTCGGTAAAGCTATTTACTTTTTCTGTAGCAACTTCCTTATCTGCAGCTGATAAGGAACTATCCTTAATTTCTGAAAGTTTATTCTCCTTATGCGAACCTAAAGCTTCCAAATTTTCTTTTGTTGCTGTTTCATCAAGTTTTGAAGTATCTTTCTTACCTGATTCCTCAACGACTTCTGCTTCAGTTGATTCTCCTGTTGTGTCTGAAGTGCCTGCTTCTGCTGTTGCCCCTGCTTCTTCAGTTTCTTTCTTTTGGTCGTCAATCGCATCTTTATTACTATCTTTGGTATCTTCCTCTAAAGACTTCTCTGAAGCCTGATGTTCTACAGCTGGTTCATCAGCTTGAGGTTTTTCTTCTTTCGATTCGGATTCTGCATTAGCTACTTCTGTTCCTTCAGCTCCATTTGCTACTTCTTTTGGTGCTGAATCATCAGAATTAGATGTTGAAACTAGAGGTTGGTCTGTTCTCGTTTCTTCGCCTTCTGTATCTGAAACACTTGCTGTTGACTCAGTTGATTCTGAGTTTTCGGTCGAATCTTCAGTATTTTGTGAATTTGTTTCTGCGTTATTATCTTCTGTTACTGAAGTTGATGAATCTGTTCCTTCAGTTGTAGATTCTTTAGGTGTTGATTCTACATTTCCTTTTGGCTCTGTTGATTCTCCTGTTGTTGCTGGAGTCCCTTCTTCTCCTTCAGATCCACTTGTTGCTTCGGGTGTTACTTCATTTGCTGCTGGAGATACTACTTCTGTGCCTGCTGAACTTGATCCTGATGACTCTTCTGCTGTTGCACCTGGTGTAGATCCTTCTGAACCTGTCCCTGCTTCTACAGCTGGTTGCGTAGCTGTTGACTCAACTTCAGAGGCAGTTGATGAAGATTCAGTTGATGAACTTGAGTCAGCTGAATTACTTGTTGCACTTGATGAAGCCGTACTGTCTGTAGCCGGCTGTTCTTCTGCAACTGGTTTTTCTGATTTACTCTCGTTAGTATCCTCACTTGTAGAGGTTGTTGCTGTTTCCGTAGTTTCAGATGTTCCTGATTCTTCAGGTGTTAGGTTTCCTTCTGTTCCTGTTACTCCTGAAGTTGAATGCCCTTCTTTCGGAGCCGGATTTGATGTTTCATCCTTTGAATCTACTGGATTTGATGTATCTCCATTTTGATTAGTTGGTAGTTCATCATCTTTTGGCGCTGTTGCTTCAGTTTTTGGAGCTGAAGTTTCAGGTTGTTCTGCTACCGGACTTGATGACTCTGAATTGCCTGAATCATTTGTGGCATCTGTAGATGGAGTATTGGAAGGTTCTGCAGTTGTTTCAGAGTGACCTGCTTCTCCAGATGGCTGTGTAGTGGAATCGGGCTCGCCTGATGTGACCGATGACGAAGTTGAATCACTTGGTTTTGGAGCTGTTGAGTCACCTGTAGGAGTTTCAGATGGTGTTCCAGACTCTTCTGAATGATTAGCTGTTGATGGAGACGTAACTGAAGAACCTGATTCATCGTCTTTCGGTGCTGGTGTCGTTGACTCTTCTGCTTTTGGCACTGTTGCTTCGGTTTTCGGAGCTGAAATTCCTGGTTGTTCTGTAGTTTCACCATTTGAAGGAGTAGTGTCTGTTACCGTAGTTGATTCACCTAAATCAGTACTAGTTGTAGCACCTGTTGATGGATTATTTGATGTTTCGACGTTACCTTCTTCTCCTGCTGGCGCTGTTTCCTCAACTTTCGGAGTTACTCCTTCTGTTCCTTCAGCTCCATTTGCCGCTGATTCTGCTGTTCCTGTAGATGTTCCTTCAGTTGTTGACTCTGCTTCTTTAGGTTCAGTTGGTTTCGCTGCCTCTGACTCTGTTCCTTTTGGTTCAGATGATTCTGTTGGCGTTTCTACTTTCGGTGCTGGAGCTTCTGCATTTGGTTCAGCTGGTTTAGCTATCTCTGACTCTGTTACTTCTGGTTCCGTTACTTCTGTTGCACCCGGTTGTTCTTCTTTATTTTCCGGAGTTGTCGGTGCTTCTGTTTTTGGTTCAGCTGTTTCTGCTGGTTCTTCCGCTTTTGGTGCTGGAGTTGCTGGCTTCTCTTCTTTTGGCGCTGGTGTTGCTGGCTCTTCCGCTTTTGGTGCTGGTGTAGTCGCTGCGTCTTCTGCTTTTGGTGCTTCTGGAGCTTCTGTTTCTTCTTTAACTTCTGGGCTTGTCTCTGCTGATGTTTCTGAGGCAGGCTCTTCACCTGATTCTTCCGCTCTTTCCACTACTGGAGCTGATACAGGCTGATAGACTGGGCTATAGTTCACAGCCATTTTTTCAACTTTCTCAGTGACATCTGTTAATTCAAAGGTAACAGCTTTTGTCTCTTGGTCTTTCTTGAGCAAGACTTCGTAAGTGCGAACTTCGCCACTGGCACCACTTTCTTTGATGACAATCTTGTGTTTTGTGACTGTATCTGAAACCGTTTCAGCTTCAGTAAAGTACAATTCATTGTGTGGTAAGAATAAATTCTTGCCTGAAGCTTGATTCATTTCTTGGAGTACATCTACAGGGATATTGCTTGCTTCGCTGATAACACTTAATGTATCTCCCCACTTAATGACATACTTAAATAAATCACCTTCTTTTTGAAGATCAGCTTTCACTTCCTCAACTGTTCTGGCTACCCAGACACCATCTTGTTCACTGGCTGATACAGCTGGAGCTAAAAAGCCCAGACCTAGCAAAATCACACCTGTTGCAACAATTGCACCAGTTCTCAATTTTCTAAAACCACGGAGGGACAAGCTTCCTCTAACATTTGTTTGTCTCATAATGTTTATTTTTCCTCACTATTCTATATTTTCCAAGGTAGACCCTGCCTAGGTCTACTAGCCTATGTTTGCGATATGGATAGGCTTCTACAGATTTATCTATCTATTTTCAAGATAAGATTTCTATAGATTTTTATGCACAATTCCATATATAAGTTGCGAAACTCCTTTCTAATAAATTCCATAACCTTAGTATATCATATTTAAGTACTAAAGTACAAAGAAAGCAACTGAAAGCAATGATTTTCACCACTGCTTTCGGCTCTATTTTGTATTGTTAAATATCCATTCTCTATCCACCATTCTGGAATAGAAAAACAAGATGCTTTCTCTATTTCCAGACTAATTTTTTCAAATTTATTCACCATCCAGCAAAAGCTCTTTTGGTTGTTTTCTAAGGAGATTGCTTGAAGCAAGCGCCATAACGAGAACCACTAGAACTAAAGCAAGGACAAAGACGATGATAAAGTCTGATGTCTGAATGGAAATATCTAGGCTTGACAAGGTCTTGTTAAAGCCATCTACTTCTGCACCACCACCAAGGTTAGAGGCTTGAGCCGCCTTGCTAGCCTGTTTGGCAACACCTGAAGTCACATTGGCAAGGACAGTGTTTCCAATTGCACGGGCAGTGTAATTAGCTAAGAAGTAAGCAGAAACAAGAGCAGGAATGGCAATCAAGATGGATTCAGTGATGAATTGTCCCAAGATACTTGCCTGCTTGAGACCGATAGAGAGGAGAATTCCCACTTCCTTGCGACGGGCATTGATCCAAAGGCTGAGCAAGAGGGCAAGGAGAAGAACTGAGAAACTCAAGCTACCCCAGAAGAGGAGGTTGGCCATCTTGTACATACCAGAGATAGATTGCTCAAGAGCTGGGTAGTTAGACGAGCTCTTCACCAGTGTATAGCTCTTCCAGTTGATACCACTGATGCCATTCAACTCTTTCATAACATCATCCAAGTTCTTGTCCGCTGTTACAAAGAAGGTTGCGTCCCCATAAATAGCTGTGTCTTCTGTGTATCCATAAAGTTTAGCCGCCGTGTGAATGTCTGTGATGGCTGTGTTTTCGTAAAGCTCTTGTGAGTAAGTTACTGCCGACTTATTGTGGCCATCAAAGAGTCCCTTGATTGTCACTTCGACTGTTTCCTTGGCACCTTTTTCATTATCGGCATCGTAGATGTTGGAGTCTAGTTTGACCTTATCTCCTACTTTCCAGCCGTGTTTGGCTGCCAAGTCCTTGTGCAGGAGGATTTTGTCCTTGTCGTCGTTTGTTAGGTGCTCACCTTCGACCAGCTTATAAGAACCAGAGACAAACTTGTCTTCTTTAGAGGAGTCATTGACACCTGTAATCATCAAGCTACTTCCAAAATGTTTGGCACGGTCAGGTGTCAGATTTTTCTTGGTTTCTGGAGTTTCGATAAGTTCATAGCCAGTCAAATCTCCGATAGCGTTGATGCGTTTCACGTAAGACTCAATGGCCTTGTTTTCGGTGATTTTTTTGATATCCTCACCCTTGATATTCCCAGCGCCACGAGGTGTTCCTTGATTGACACGCCGATTGATTTGCATGGAGAAACTGTTGGTGATATTTTTAAAGGTCTCCTGAGAAGCTTTGGCAGTAGCTCCCTTGATCGACAAGCCGACCAAACTCAAGCTCGCCATGAGGAGAATAATCAGGAAGATGACAATCGATTTGAAAAACTTCCTTGTAACATAGGCAAATGCGTTGTGTAACATAGGTTCCCTTTCTAGATTTTATTCTATTTCAATGTCTTATAACTTATATAAATTATTTTTTTACTATTTCCCTTAGATTGTTCGGACGGGAGCAACTTCCTGTAGGAATTTCATCCCTAATTTTTGAGCCGTATGTCTCAAAAATTCCGGCCTAGATAATAACTTTGTTATTATCTAGGCTATCACTACTGCGGGAAATAGTTGTTAAAGACTCACTTCGTTTATTATTACGTATCTGGTTACCAACTAATACTATTTTAAAGTTTAATAACTAGATTCTATATTTCAGTCAGTTTCTTATCCTTCAACTCAAGTGTAATATCTGATGCTTGTGCCACTTCTTTGCTGTGGGTTACGACGATGACACATTTACCTGTTTTCTGGGCAAGTGATTTGAGCAGTTCGACAATATCTCCAGCAGTTTTAGGATCCAGATTTCCTGTTGGCTCATCCGCGAGAATAACTGGAGCTTCTGATACCAAACTACGAGCAATGGCAACACGTTGTTGTTGACCACCTGATAACTGGAGAACATTCCGCTTGATCTGACTTTCATCCAAACCAAGCTCAAGAAGTGTATCCTTGCTTGCCTTTTTGTTGACCAAGCGGATATTTTCCAGTGGAGAAAGATAATCTATCAAGTTATAATTTTGAAAAACCAAAGAAATATGGTGCATACGATGGTAGGAATAGCCCTTCTTACGAATGTCCTCTCCTTGAAAAAGGATAGAACCTTCAACAGGACTGTCTAAACCAGCCAGTAGGGACAAGAGTGTGGATTTTCCGGCTCCTGACTCACCAATAATACTGTAAAATTTCCCGGGTTCAAAATGATAATTGATCTGATATAAAACTGCCTCAGCAGTGTTCTTATAACGATAGGTAAGATCTTGTAATTGTAATAAAGTCATGATTTCTCCTTCTTATACTCAATGAAAATCAAAGAGCAAACTAGGAAGCTAGCTGCAGGTTGCTCAAAGCACTGCTTTGAGATTGCAGATAAGACTAACGCGGTTTGAAGAGATTTTCGAAGAGTATTAACTAATAGATGATAAAATTTCTTTCGGCGATTTTCTAAATAAAAATAGGAAACAAAGGGCTACAGATAAGCAACTAATCAATAACAGAAAGACATAGGATTCTGCAAAAGATAGGATGCTGGTTGATAAACTGCTTGCTTTAGCTAGCGTGTCTTGTAAGCTTGCCTGTTCTCCACTTGCTAGTAGTGTTTGGAGTAGGTAAGATGTGATGGCGTTTCCTGCAACAAATGCTGGAAGCAAGGCACCGAGAGATACCAAAACTACCTCCAAACAGAACTGTAGGAAGATCGAGCTCTTGCCTTTTCCAAGTGCCAGTAAAATTCCCACTTCGTAGACCCTTTCTCTCAACCAGAGAGACAAAACAAGAATTAAGGCTCCGGCTCCTGCTATCAACATTCCATAAAGGAAGATGGTCAGAAAGGTTTGGAAGGTTGCAACTGAGTCTTTGATTTGTTCAAAAGCCTTGTTTTCCTTTTCGACTTGATAGCCTTGATTTTCCAAGGACAAGTTTTCCACCTGCTCCATGAGTCCGTCCATTTCCTTAGGATTTTCTACATAGAAGCGGGCTGCAGTGACTTGAGGTTCACCATTACCCAAAAGAGTTTGGCTACTGTCATAGTCTGTAAAGACCTGATTTTCACTGAAGTCAGAAGACAAGCCTGTGAATTTTTCTTGTTTTTTACCAGAAAAGATACCAACAATTTCATACTCAACTGTTTGTCCTTTTCCAGATTCGGACTGACCAGCATCCAAGCTAATCTTGTCATGAAGCGAAAGACTATTCTTCTTAGCCAGCTCTTCGTGGATCAGAATTTTCTTGGAATCCCCTTTTTGAAGGTGTCGCCCTTCTTTTAGGTTGAAAGCCGAACTGGTAAAGGTCACATCCTTGGATGAATCCTCAAGAGCTATTAAGCTAACCAAGTTCTTGTCTGCAGCTGACAAATCATCACGCTCCACGCTCTGCTCGCCACTCACCGCTTCCTTGTCTTTTAGTTTTGCGACCGTCTCGAGTTCAGGAGAAACATTTTCCAGTCCCTTAATCTTGCTAATGGATGCTAGGTCTGACAACTTAAAAGTCTGTCCGTTTTCTATCTTTTTAATAGAAAAAGATGTATTGAGTGATTTGTAAAGATTGGTTTCCACCGTTTTGTTGGACTTCATCAGCGTCAAACAGGCTGAAATTCCGGCCAATAGGATCAATAAAATCAGAAATAAAATAAAACTTCTCAGTCGCTTTCTGCTGACATAAGCCCAAGCTCTTTGGATTGGATTCATTTGTCACCTCCATATTTGTAAGACTATTATAAAACCCAAATATGAAATGTTTATGAAATACGAAAAAAAGAGCAACAATTTTTTACTTTACGTAAAGTTAGATAAAAAAATAAAAGAGCTAGCCTAAGCTAACTCTTATCCTATGCGGAGAGAGGGACTTGAACCCTCACGACCTAAAGCGGTCACAGGATCCTTAGTCCTGCGCGTCTGCCAATTCCGCCATCCCCGCGTCGATTACTTTACTAGTATATCAACTTTTGGGATGCTTGTCAATACTTTTTTTCAATTTTTTTCATTTCATCAACCAAATTACTCTGAAATTTCATTTAGCTCTTCATCTACTAACTTAGCTCCAAGCGTATTTTTGAAATGACCTAGGGCAAATTGATGATTTTCAGGCCAGATGGAAGCAACAGCTGGTTGAACAATCTCGATATCATATCCTAGATTATAGGCATCGATAGCTGTATGCAGGACACAGATATCCGTCAAGACTCCTGTTAAGATAACTGTAGAAATTCGACGCTCTCTCAAACGGATATCTAAGTCAGTTCCTGAAAAAGCTGAGTAATGGCGTTTATCCATCCAAAAGACACGACTGTCTGAACCATGCTCTTGATAAAAGGTCCCCAAATCTCCGTATAAATTGCGTCCACTAGTCCCAATCAGATTATGAGGAGGAAATAGTTTGCTTTCTGGATGGAAACAATCGTTTTCTTCATGAGCATCGATGGTAAAGAAGATGTAATCTCCGCGTTCAAAAGCTAACCGAGTCACCTTACTAATGGCTTCCGAAATAGCTTGAGCTGGAGCACCTGCTGTCAATTTACCGCTATCAGCAACAAAATCTTCTGTATAATCAATCGAAATTAAAGCCTTAGTCATTAGTAATCTCTTTTCTTCACTTCTTCAAAAATATCTGAAATCAAGACCTTTAGGTAGGTTCCCTTCATTCCAAGTGAGCGACTTTCAATAATCCCCGCAGATTCAAGTTTACGCAGGGCATTGACAATCACAGAACGAGTGATTCCGATACGATCTGCAATCACTGACGCAGTCAACTGCCCTTCATTTCCATTTAACTCTCCTAAAATGGCTGAAACAGCACGGAGTTCAGAGTAAGAAAGGGTATTAACCGCCATAGTAACAGCAGTACGGCGACGGATATTTTTCTCATCTTCCTCACGCTGGAAGTTGAGAAGCTGAATTCCAACAACGGTACTGGCAATCTCAACAAGAATCAAGTCCTCGTCATCAAATTCTTTGTCATTGCGCCAAATAATTAAAGAACCAAGGCGAATCCCCGATACATGAATCGGTGCAATAGTCGTCAAACCATCTGGAAAGTCGTTCCGACTTTCCACAGGAAAAATACTTAAATCATGATCAACTGTCAGATTGGCTTCTGTATCGTAAATCATGTTCGCACCTTGAATGTAGTCATCCGGGAAAATTTTAGTTTGAAAGAATTGCTCTACACGATCTGTATTGGTTTTGTAACGCATAAAATAGCCAAGGAGACGTCCCTTGCTATTAACGATACAGGCGTTACAGTCAATAATATCTGCCAATTGACGGGTAATCGCATTGTAGGGAAGCTCTTCCTGCAACTGCTCGTCTGAGCGCTTCAGGATAGAAGTAATTTTTCTAGTTTTTTCTAATAAATGTGCCATTTTTCACCTCGAATTTAATCGCTATCATTATAACATAAACAGCTTGAATTTTCAATTATTATCTGAAAATTGCTTATTTAATTGCAATTTTTAAAAACCAGAATATTTTTAATTAAGTTGTTCCTTTTCTATTGACAATTTGCCTATTTTTTGTATATTATGACGTTATAAAATATAATATAATGATTTTATTTATACTCTTCGAAAATCTCTTCAAACCGCATCAACGTCGCCTTGCCGTACTC
>NZ_VMLG01000026.1:0-65184 GCF_013276565.1 Streptococcus sp. 53 | reverse complement strand
TGTGTGACAGCCGTAGTTTTGGCTTGTGCTGTTTGTTTCTTAACTTCTGCTTTTTCTTCAGTTGTTAAACCTGCATTGCCATCAACTGCTTTGTCTTTTTCTTTTAATGCGTCTTCTACAGCCTTAATCGCTTTGCCTTTTTCTGTAGCTTCGCCTGTTGGTACAGCTACGTTAGTGATGGAGTTAATTCCTTCTGTTTTAGCTGTATTCAACGTTGTTTCATCTTGAGCATTTTCTATATTTTGGATAGCGTTATCTTTTGCTGTTTTCGCTAAACCTTTTACTTCAGATTTTTCTTCATTAGTTAAACCATTATCGCTATCTATTTGACCTGATTTAGTAGTGAAGGCGTCGTTAACTTCTTTCGTAGCACCAGCCCTATCTAATTTAGGAGTCGGAAATGCTGGTAATACTGTTTCTTTTCCAGTTGCACTACTCCAATCACTTTTGCTTTCTTCTGGATGAATCAATTCTCGATATTGTCCTGCGTTATCCACAATTTCATCAGAGTATGCTTTAGATCTTACTCTTACTTTGTCTCCTGGATGAAAACCTTGACCCCCATTATCGTAATTTGCTTTTCCGTTCTCTGTTCTTATCCAACTACTTACAATTCCATTCACTTCAAATTGAACCTCACTATGGTTCCCGGAAAGTGCGGAAGCTGTCAATGTGAGATATTTACTTCCGTCGTTCTCTTGAGGTGTCTCTAAAGTAGGAACAGGTGGCTTTACTTCAATAGGGAATTTTAATGTTGTTGTAACACCAGTTGCATTATACTTAGCATGAATAAGCATATTATATTTACCAATCATACTATTAGGAACCACTCCCGTTAAATAGCCACTAAGGTATCCGTCTTGTGTATTATAATAGAACTTTCTATCTCTACGTGGATTAGAAGTCTCAAAATGAGGTCCTGTATTTGGTGTATTTGTAATACTAAAATTTGGTCTTTCACCATAACGAGTTTTATCATATTTTAATTTAAGATGAATATATGTATCATACACACCTAACTGTTGTCCAGATTTAAAATTCAGATTTCCTTCAACCTCTATAGATAACCCATTAGTATCTTCTGTTCTAAACCCACTACCTTCTGTAAAAGTAGTTCCATTTAAGCTGTGATTATGCCCTGCGATATTGGTACCGTTTGGTTCTGTATTTTCTGCCTTTAGACCGACCGTTGCTTTACCGTTTGTTGTATCAAGTTTAGGAGCCTTAGGTTCTATATCCTTCTTAACACGTTTTAAGGCAGTGTTTTTATAACTTACTAATGTTCTAAAAGCTGCATCTACTTCTGTTTGATTTTGCGCCGTTGCAAGGACTTGTCTCGCTTCTTCGGCTTTTGATTTTAAGGCTGCTACTGATTCTTTTGTGTAGTTTTCTGTTTTTACGGCAGCAATTTCACTTAATAGCGATTCTAAGTTCTGAGTATTTAGTTGTCTACTAAGTTCAATATTTGTTTTCGGTTGATCTTGTTTTTCTGCTATCTCTTTATTTGATTCTAATTTAGAGTTGCCTTCAATACTCCTTTCCTCAACCTTAGCTTTTCCTTCACCATCTTTAGATGGAGTTCCTGACTCTTTTTTCTCTGTTCCTTGAGTCTCTGCTTGTCCTACGCTTGGATTTTGACTGCTTGTCTCTGATGAGCTTAGGGCAGATGAATTGTCAGGATTGACATCCCTATCCTGAGCGACCACTTCTGTACTTGATTCTGCCGCCTGCACTTCTGTCGCTGGATTAGCCACAAAAAAGACAGACCCTAGCAAGACTGAGGCTGCTCCGATTGAAAACTTGCGTATAGAAAAGCGTTGGCGCTCATTCATTTTAAACTGTTTCATAGTTTTTCCTTTCTTTCTACCCTGTCTTTGCTCCTCTAGCCATGTTCATGCAGGCATCAACTCGCAATAAAAACAGGAAAACAGGACCTTTTTCATCTTAAACAAATGACAAAAAGCCCATTGTTTACTAACACTTAATTATATCAACTTAGTTCCCTTCCTTCAACCTCACTTTGTTTTAGAAAATCGATAACTATATATATATATATGCAAGTTACTTATTTTAAAGGATTTAGAGACTCCTTATTTGTAAATTCAGTATATTTTCCATTATTTTCAGAAATTTTAAATTTATATAACATTCATGCAAGACTCTTCATCTCACCATCTTTCACCAGAAAGACCTATCCTAGACTCAGCAAATAAAAAAAACGGCTCTCCGAAAATTGTCCAAAGAGCCACTTTTTCTTCAATCTACTTTTACTTATTTTAATAAGTCCCTTCTTCACCTTGACTAGTCAAGATAACAGGTCCATCTTTCGTAATTACGAATTGGTGCTCATATTGACAAGATAGTCCACCGTCAATAGTCTTATGCGCCCAACCAGTCTTCATATCTGTATCAATTTCCCAATCGCCTGTATTGATCATTGGTTCAATGGTTAAGACCATTCCTTCACGAAGACGGAGTCCACGACCAGCAATACCATAGTTAGGAACCATTGGTTCTTCGTGCATGGTTGGGCCAACACCATGACCAACCAAATCACGCACTACACCGTAACCACGACTTTCAGCATATTCTTGAATTGCCGCACCGATATCACCGATACGATTTCCAACAACAGCTTGTTCAATCCCCTTGTACATAGCTTCTTTGGTTACATCCATCAAGTTTTTGACTTCTTTGGACGGTGTACCTACAGCATAAGCCCAACATGAGTCTGCTAAACCACCAGAATAGCTATGAGTGTATTTCTTCATTTGTTCAACATTGTTGAAGTTTAATTTTGAGACATTCAGGTCAGATTTAGCAATAGGACCTCCCAAAACCATATCAACCTTGAGCAAATCGCCATCTTTTAAGATATAATGACGAGGGAAAGCGTGAGCTACTTCATCATTAAGAGAGCAGCAGGTAGCATAAGGATAGTCCATCATGGCACCGTCAACCCCAATCTGAAGCGGAAGGAAATTTTCTTCCTTACAACGACGGCGGACATATTCTTCAACTTCCCACATATCTACGCCAGGCTTAATCAAATCACGTAAGCCGATATGAATACTTGCTAGAAAATCACCAGCCTTGTCCATAGCTTCGATTTCACGAGCTGATTTTAATGTTATCATCTTTTCTCCTAGTTTCTAATTAATTTTAACAGTCACATTTGCTTTTGAAACAATCTGATGACCATGATAAATATCGTAATCAATAATAGCTGATCGTCTAGTATGATGGATGATGCGTGCTTGAATGCGCAGTATATCATCTATCTGAACAGCCTGCAAAAAGTAGATCAGCATTTGTTCGATGATGAGATTGCGACCACTATTCACAACTAAATCTTGGGTCATATGAGTCAGTATCTCTGCCAATACACCATTAGCCAAAACTCCGTTTTTCTCAAGCATAAAGGGTTCCACTGTAATGACTACTTCATCATGGTGATAAGAAAGTTTTTGACCAATCTGCTCAGAAAAAGTTGGTAGAGCCGAAACTTGGGAACGACTCATCTTCTCCATGACATCTCGTCTAGTTACAACGCCAAGTAAAGTTTGATTGCTTCGAACAACTGGTACCATTTCAAAGTCTTCAGCAATCATCCGTTGACTCACATTGGCAATATTGGTCGCTAACCCTGTTACGAAGATACTGCGCGTCATCACCTTGTCAATCGTCGTGCTGGGAGACTTGTCTCCTGCGTCACGCATAGTAACAAGCCCAACAACCACTTGATGTTGATTAACGACTGGGAAACGACTGCTACGATTCTTGCGTACCAAGTCCAAATAATCTTTGACTGTGTCAGTCTCTCTCAGAAAACCATATTCATGACTTGGACGATAAAGCTTCTCAACAGTTAAAATATCCGTTTTGATTTGAACATTTGACAGGGCTTTATTGATCATGGTCGCGACGGTGAAAGTATCGTGCTTGCTTCTCAGAACAGGAATCCCTTTTTGATTGGCCAGTTTAAGTACATCATTATGAACCTGAAATCCCCCTGTAACCAGAACTGCATTTTCATTTTCAAGTGCTAACAGTTGGATACGGGTACGGTCTCCGACAATCAAGAGTCCCCCATCATGAAGGTAGGACAGGATATTTTGTTCAGTCATAGCACCGATTGAAAACTTACTAAATTCTCTCTCTAAACCTTCTTGCCCAGCCAGAACCTCAGAAGAAGTCACTTCTGCTATCTCAGCAAAAGTTAATCTTTCGATAGCAACTTTCTGGGATTTAACACGTATAGTACCACTTCTTGGACGAGTCTCTACAATTCCACGGTTTTCAGCTTCCTTGATAGCGCGATAAGCCGTTCCATCACTGACTCCCAGATGATTTGAAATACTACGAACACTGACCCTTTTACCAACGGGTAATTCTTCCAAATAGCTTAGAATTTCTTGGTGTTTACTCATTAACTTCTCCCTTTACAAAGCGAAACTCAAGATAATCTCGCATTTTCCTTGTATAGCGATCACTTCCTTTAAACTGACGAATCAATCGAAATCCAGACTTAAGGGCAACCCGTTGACTAGCTTCATTTTCAAGGTGGGTAATGATGGATAATTGTTTTAAACCAAATTCTTCAAAAGAAAGTTGACAAATTTTTCTAACAACCTCTGTCATAAATCCTTGCGACCAAGCATCTTTTCTCAAAAAATAGCCAAGCTCAGCTTCTTTTTTGATTTCATCTAACTTTTCAAACTTAACAGAACCAATCATTTTTTCAGTTTTCTTGTCACAAATAGCCCATACTCCCAAAGGGGACTTCATAAAGTAATTGGCCAACGCATATTGACTCTCTTCCAGACTTGCCTGAGTCGGGAAAATAAATTGTAAATTTTCAGGATTTGAGGCTATCTCATAGAAGTCTTGACTATCACTAAAAAAGAAAGGACGCAAATACAAGCGATCCGTTTCAAAAAAAGAAAACATTGCTAATTTGGTCCAAATATTCATAAACACCTCTACGGTTTAATCCTCAACAAGTGTAATATCCGCTCCTAGATTACGTAATTTTTCAATAATATCAGAATAACCACGTAAGATAAACTCGATATTTGTAATTTCAGTTTTACCTTGAGCCATAAGCCCAGCAATGACTAGTGCAGCCCCAGCTCGTAGGTCAGTTGCTTTAACACTTGCTCCACGCAAATTACGTCCACCCGTGTACAAAATATGACCATTTGTTGTTGATATATCTGCGTCCATTTTAGCTAATTCAAAAACATGATTTACACGTTTTTCGTAAATCGTATCAACAATTGTACCACGACCATTCGCTCTTAGTAAAAGTGGGGTAAGCGGTTGTTGCAAATCAGTTGCAAAGCCTGGGTAAGGAGCTGTCTTAATATTGATTGCTTTCAAATTAGACTGTTCCTCGACAAAAATGCTGTCTTCAGATACAGTCATTCTCACTCCCATTTCTTCCAACTTAGCAATAAATCCTTCCAGGTGTTCGTAAAGAACATTATTGATACGAATTCCTTTACCAACTGCAGCAGCTAAAGATATATATGTTCCAGCTTCAATGCGGTCTGGAATCACCTGATGACGCGTTCCATGTAATCTTTCAACACCATCAATAATGATGATATTAGTTCCTGCCCCACGGATGTGGGCACCCATATTATTCAAGAGAGTTGCAACATCAATAATCTCAGGTTCACGGGCTGCATTTTCAATAATAGTACGACCATTCGCTTTAACCGCAGCAATCATCGTATTGATCGTTGCCCCTACACTAACCGTATCCATGTAAATACTTGCACCATGAAGTCCTGTATCTTTAGCAGATAACTTCATGTTATCTCCCTCGTAACTAACAGTGGCACCCATAGCTTCAAAAGCCTTAAGGTGTAGGTCAATCGGACGAGGACCAAGATCACATCCTCCCGGTAGACCAACTGTCGCTTCACCAAAACGGCCTAAGAGGCTCCCATAAAAATAGTAAGATGCACGAAGACTGTTAATTTTACCATAAGGCATTGGAATATTTTGAACACCTCTTGGATCAATCTCCAAGACATCATCATAACGCTTAACAGTAGCTCCCATCAATTCCATAATTTCGACAAGACTCGCTACATCCGAAATATCTGGAACACAATCCAAAGTCACCTCATCATCAGCCAAGATAATAGCCGGAATTAAGGCCACAACACTATTTTTAGCACCACTAATAGTGATTTCACCTTGTAGTGGTAATCCACCATTGATAACAATTTTTCTCATTCTAAGTTTTCAATACTCTTTCAAGATTTCTAATAAGGTCTTTAAAATAAATTATATCATAAATGCAACCTTTTTTCCATCCTTTTCAATTTTATTGTAGATAGTAAGTAATAAATAGGATTAAGTTGAAAGATTGAGTCTATATTTTATGAAACATCTTTTGATACTAAAAAAGCCTAAATTAAGAATTATAAAATACCCCCAAAATTAGATTTTCTATTTTTATCTAAAGTTGACATCTTTTTGCCTTTCTAACTTTCTTCTTACCTTACTATTTTACCGTTTTTGGAAAATACCGTCAAAGTTTTTCTAAAGAAAATTTCACAAAATAAAAAAGAAAACCCTATAGGAATAAGGGATTTTCTTGCTAAGAATATTTTTTCACAAACTTTTTATCATTTATATTTTGCTAAAGATTCAAATCTCTTCATAATCACCGTTAAACGCCAACGGTAGAGCGCCCCACTCACGATTAGACTAATAATCAAACCAATCCAGTAAGAATAAGCTCCAAAATCTGTTAGAGAGTCGAATACCATAGCTACTGGGAGTGTCACCCCCCAGTAACCAACCAAACCAAGGTAAAAAGGAATAACTGTATCCTTATAGCCCCGTAAAATTCCCTGGAGCGGTGCCGCAAAAGTATCTGCTAACTGGAAGAAAAGACTATAAGTTAAAAAGCGTGCTGTCAAATCGATAAATTCTGGATCGTTCCCATAAAGACTAGCCACATTTCCCCTAAAAATGTAAAGGAAAGATAAGGTGAAGGCCGCAAAAATAAGGGCTGTCCATCTTCCTAGACCAATATAGGTTTTCGCATCATCAAATCGCTTGGCTCCCACTTCATAAGACACGACTATCGCCATAGCCGATGAGATACTCATAGGAAAGGCGTACATGAGACTTGAAAAGTTCATGGCTGACTGGTGGCTAGCGATAATCAAGGACGAGAACTTAGCCATAATCAAGCCAACCACGGAAAAGATAGCTACTTCCGCGAAGACAGTCCCCCCAATAGGCAGACCTAAACGAACTCCTTCCTTGATTTTATCCATATTAAGTGGAATTCTTTTCTCAAGGTGTAAGTCTTTGAGCTTCTCCTGTTTAAATAAAACCAGAACAGAAATTCCCAACAAGACCCAGTAGGCCAAAGAAGTCCCTAAACCAGCACCAGCACCTCCCAGTTCTGGAACACCAAAGGCCCCGTAAATCAAAAGATAGTTAAATCCACTATTGAGAGGAAGTAACAAAAGCATGAGATACATAGACAGTTTGGTCAAGCCCAGCGAATCCAGCAAGGAACGAATGACACTAAAGAGCAACAAGGGGATAATCCCGATAGATAAAAACCAGAGATAGCGAACCGCTACTGCTGCCACTGGTACTTCTAGTCCGATATGATTTAAAACGGGTGGTGCCAGGAAAACTACCAGTCCCAGCAAGACCACAGATAGACCCAAGGCCAGATAGATGAACTGGTAAAAATCAGATGCAACTTCTTCCTGTTTGCCTCGACCAAGATGGTGACCAATGATGGGCACCAAGGCCGACACAATTCCTGTTAGGAATGTAAAGAAAGGATTCCAGATACTGGTTGCCATAGACACACCAGCCAAATCCATAGTATTGTATTGACCTGTCATTGCAGTGTCAACAAAAGAGGCAGAATAATTGGCAAATTGGTAGATCAGGATTGGGAAGAAAATTTTTAAAAATAATACTAACTTCTCTCGTAAACACTTTGTCTTATACATACTTCTCTTTCTATTCTGATTTATCTAAACCAAAGAGTTTCAGACCATAGTTTTTCAAACTTATCGGAGGGTTATTAGATTTTGAAGTAGTATGCCAACACGCACATGTACGACAATAATAGCTTCTAACTAAACCTCCATTATCATATTGAACCGCATGATCAGCTTTTTCTTTAGTTTCATATTGAATTTTAGAACGATTAGATGCGGGACAGTAAATTCCGCTATTAGATTTTGCTTGTCTCTCCCTACGTTTTCGAAAATAATTCATATGCCAACTCCTATCAAGCTTGATAGACGATTTGTCCCTTACAGATGGTGTATTTAACCTGCCCTTTTAAGGTTTCACCGATGAATGGTGAATTAGCTGCTTTGGAAGCAAAATGGGAGTCCACAAGGCGGTCAGCCTTAGCATCAAAAATAGTGATGTCTGCTGGAGCATTCTCAGCCAAGTAACCTGCTTCAAAATTGTAAAGCTTGGCTGGGTTGTATGTCATCTTTTCGAGTAATTCCATCAAGCTCAACTCACCAGCTTCCACCAAATAGGTCAAGCCAAGAGATAGGGATGTTTCCAAACCAGTCATACCAGATGGCGCTTTGGTAATATCCTCAACATTTTTTTCATCTGCATGATGAGGCGCATGATCAGTCGCAATAACTGTGATGACACCTGACTTGAGACCTTCAATCACGGCACGACGATCTGATTCCAAACGAAGAGGAGGATTCATCTTAGCATTGCTTCCTTGTGTCAAAAGGAGCGCTTCGGTCTTGGAGAAATGCTGTGGCGCTACTTCTGCTGTTACTTGCACTCCCAATCCTTGAGCAAACTCCACTACTTTAACACTTTCTTCCTTAGACAAATGCTGAATATGAACATGGGCCTTGGTTGCATAGGCAATCATGACATCACGCGCCATCATAGCGTACTCAGCCACCCCAGTTGCACCACAGATATGGAAATGTTCTTTAGCAATATTTTCGTTAAAGCCAAGAACACCGTTCAAACCTGGATCTTCCTCATGAAGACTAATAAAGGTATTAAGCTTTTTGGCTTCCTCCATGGCTTCCTTGACAACTTTACTGCTTTCAAGCGGAATACCGTCATCTGAGAAACCAACCGCACCTGCTTCTAAAAGCGCCTTAAAGTCTGTCAAATCTTGGCCATTAAAGTCCTTAGTAATGGTCGCAACAGTCTTGACATTGATTTTTTCCTTGGCAGCTGACTGAAGAACTTCTTGTAAAGTCTCCACATCTGAAATAGTTGGACTAGTATTAGCCATCATGACAACCGTTGTAAAACCACCTGCAGCGGCTGCTAGGGCACCCGTATGGATATCCTCCTTGTGGGTCTGACCAGGTTCACGGAAATGAACATGGATATCGACCAAGCCAGGAGCAACAACTAGACCAGTAGCATCCAGGATTTCTGCGCCTTCTTCTTTAATTTCAGGCGCAATTTTGATAATCTTTCCATCTTCAACCAAGACATCACACACTTGATCCAAACCAGACTTGGGATCCATTACACGACCATTTTTGATTAGTAGCATCTGCTTTCTCCTTTATTCATAGAAATCAACTTGGGTATCCAACAATTTATCCCCATCATAAACAAACTTGGCTGAAAAGAAGGGTTTATCTTCTAAAAGCCACCCAACAAAGGTATGGTCACCTTCCCAAGTCGGCTTACTCAAAACCTCGTCATAGGGAACCCATTCTAGCGTTCCCTCGTTGCAGTCAATCAAGTCCCCCTCGAACTCTGTCACTTTAAAAACATAGGTGTACCAGTCTAAATCTGGCGTAAATTCAGGAAAAGTGATAACACCTTTTAGAACTGGCTTGGCTTTGAGCCCTGTTTCTTCGAGGATTTCACGCGCTGCGCATTCCTGAGGCGTCTCTCCTCTCTCTAGCTTACCACCTACACCAATCCATTTCCCTTCATGGACATCATTTGGCTTCTTATTACGGTGGAGCATGAGCAGTTCTTTCCCGTTATCAATGTAGCAAATCGTCGCTAACTGAGGCATATTTTCTCCTTATCTAAGCCAATCGATTGGCTCTTGTCCTGTCTCTTTTAAGAATGTATTTACCTTGGAAAAAGGCTTAGAACCCCAAAATCCTCTATAAACTGACAAAGGACTGGGATGGGCTGATTCGATAATCAAGTGATGAGGATTGGTAACCAATGCCTTCTTCTTACGTGCATAGGCTCCCCAGAGTACAAAAACGACTGGTCTATCTAGATGATTGACCACCTGAATCACAGCATTCGTAAAAGACTCCCATATCTGACCAGCATGACCATTGGCCTGTCCAGCAGGAACTGTCAAACAAGCATTAAGAAGCAAGACTCCTTGCTCAGCCCAAGCTGTCAAATCATGAGATTTCTTAACCCCGATATCATCTGACAATTCTTTCAAGATATTTTGCAAGGATGGCGGAGCTGGAATAGAGTCAGGTACAGAAAAACTCAAGCCCTGAGCTTGACCTGGCCCGTGATAGGGGTCTTGACCTAGAATCACCACCTTAACTTCTTCAAGCGGTGTTGTCAAGAGAGCCTGAAAAACCTTTTCCTTGGGTGGATAAATAGTCCCCTGAGCATAGACCTGCTCCATAAACTGATTGATTTTCCCAAAATAACCCTCAGGTAATTGCGCCTTAATCAAAGCATGCCAAGACGAGTGTTCCATAGCCAACTCCTTCATTTTTACTGCCTCTATTATAGCAAAAAGTGGCTATCTAAACCACTTTTTACAGTTTATCTAAACAATCCAGCAAGTCTTTGTAAGAATGGACTTCGTAGGTTGGCTGGGCTTGTGTGGGATTTTCGAGGTCATGAGGATTATACCAGATAGTGTCAATCCCAGCATTATTACCACCTTGGATGTCGGCGGTTAGGGAATCTCCAATCATCAGCGTCTTTTCTTTGCTAAAACCTGCAATCTGTTGACCAATCTTTTCATAAAAGAGAGCATCAGGTTTTTGTGTTTGCAGCTGTTCAGAGATAAAGACTTGATTGAAATATGGTGCCAGACCCGATTGAGCCAAACGTCCTGTCTGAATGGCAGTAATGCCATTTGTCGCAGCGTACAGCTCATAATCACGCTCGATGAGGCTATCTAAAAGTTCATGAGCACCTGAAAAAGTTTGCCCCTGTTGGGCAAGGTAAAATTGGTAACGCTGGGCTAGAAAACTACCGTCTTTTTCCTGTCCAAAGTGAGCAAATAAACGAGAAAAGCGCGTGTTAACCAGCTCTTGTTTACTAATTTTCTTTTGCTCCAAGTCCTTCCAGAGAGCCTTGTTCATGGGAACGTAAAAGTCTTTGTAGGCCTGAATATCTGCAACCCCTTCTTCTTTTAGAAGTTGCGTCAAAGCCACATCCTCAGCAGCATCAAAATCAAGAAGAGTGTTGTCGAGGTCGAAAAGTAAGAATTTGTATTTCAATTTAATGTTTCTCCTTTCTAAATTAAACAACTTTCACTTCAGCCAGTTGTTTAATGTAAAAACTTAAAAGTGGTATAGTATCACAAAGAATAATCGTTCCAATTGATTAACTAATCCATACTATTCTAGTGAATTATAGAAAAATCTCCTATAAATTCGAGTAATAGTTAAAATACATACAAATATGACTCCCAAAATAGATAATACTATCTTCACAAAACTCATTTCCAAACCTATGACATATATATAAAAAAGAGGGGCTAATCCTACACATAGAGACAATAGATAACTACTAAATCTTATCTCTCCGATACCAGAAAAAAATGTTTCATTTAAAATATCCCAATTTTACCTTTCATCTTTATAATCCACTAACAAATCTATTGACTTCTCATTTTTTTGAATAATCTTGACAGCAAATTTACTCCACTTAATGCCACTAAAATTTCAATGGGCAAAAAATAGTAATCCCATATCAAATGAGAAATCAGCAATGATAGAAATAGTATACAGTCAATATAACTATTCTTAAAATATTCTGCACTTACATAATACAGAAATGCCACAACCACTGAAATTAAGACAACCATCATAATACTATTATCCTGTCCTTCTCACTAACGCTATTTCCAAAATTTATTTTTTTTATGACTTAGTAACGCAATTCCAATTAGCAATACACCTAATATAAATAAAAGTATTTCCCAAAATTTATTCTCAGTTTTAATAAAAGGTATAAGATACATACTAACCAATATGGAACTTACTCCTATAATAGCAAATATTATTCTGGCTTTATCACTTAGTTTAAACATATTTAATTCCCCATAAAATAAGCAGTGGCAACGTTTACTGTAACATTCCCCCGTCTTTATGTAGAGATAATCCCCTATCAATACACCTCATCTCTTCTTACTCAATAGCAGCATAATTATTTGGTGATACGAGTTTCATAAGATTTCTCCTCTTTAACGTTGCATGGTTAGGATAGTTCTCTAATCAGTAATCGTCGACTGCGTTTAAAGCACTTTGTTACCTAGATAAGATGTCCTTTCTCTACCTGATTTGATTTTAAAGAGAACTAAGATTTAACCATATTTATCTCATTTCTTATTTTTAAATAATTCATACTTTTTTTCTCTGATAAAGGGAAGTGAGAAATTAGAAAAAATTAGTAGAATTGAAAATAGGTATCCATCTTTTTGCATTACTAAAACATAGCCTAAAAATAAATAGACAATCAAATCTAGTACAAAAAGAGAAAATATCCTCCTTTTCATCATCTCACTTGAATTAAAGATTCTGTTTAATAGAATCTTTATCGTAGTATCTACACAAATTTTTATCAAAAAGATAAGAGCCAATACACGATTAGCAACTGTATCATGAAGAATAAATGGAAATATAGTTAATATAAAACTAGAAATCTCTAAATATTTTATCCAAGGGGATTGAGACATCTTACTTTTAAACTGACTGATTTTCCTATACTCGCTAGCTAATCTAGTATCAAAATCTTTACCAATTATATTAAAGATTAAGAACTCCAGGATAAAAATACTGATTAATACGATATAAGTAGAAACCTTTCCTGGGAAATATTTATTGATTAAAATCGGGAAACTAATTAACAGAATTGAGTTTATAGCCAGACAAATGGATACTATTTTATTCTTCACAGAGTATATAGGTAACGATACTATTGAATAGAGAAACGCTAAAAAAATAAGCAAGAAATACTCTGTGCTGCTAATTAGCGGCGCCCTTAATGATAAAAATAGATAGGCACCCCACACGATGATATGCGCTTTACGAATTGACTCTAGATTACTCATCTACCTACTCCTAATATGTAAAGGGAATCCATTTTTAGTTTACATTCTATTTCAAACAAGTCATAAGCATTTTATGATATTTCCTTCTTCTACATTAGGTAAAGTTGAAATACATTTTTTGCAAGTGAAAATATAATTGTTATTAAAAATCCCAAAAAGATCTATCCTTCTTCTAGACCTAAACCAAGTCAGATTAAAGATACAAATATAATGATAAGGCTTTCTTTTACTTTAGACTACCATAAAACAAGGAATCTTTCAACAAAATTCATTGGCAAACTACTATTCTAGAAGATTGACAGCTCAAATCTTTCAGAATAGAACAATCCTAACTATCGAATACCCTAACTTCATAAATATCTATGTAATTCTAAACCTAGAATTACTATAAACTAAATGTTTTGGCACTCTTCTAATCAATTGATTGCCTTAAATTTTAATTTTTGAATGATTCTAAAGCTAGAATAGTCCCATCACAATCTGTTTTGAATGATTCACAATTTAGAAACACTATAGCTCTACTCCTGTTAAAATAAAAAGGAACTGCATAAAGCAATCCCTTTCTGATTTTGAAATTATTTACTTAAAATTTGATAGTGGAGATAATCAATAGCTCACCTATAAAAAGAGTTATAGTAAAATTCCTTATTTATTAATTTCAATCTCCGACAACTGTGTTTGAATAACTGACAGTTCTGCACCAGCCTGAAGAAGAGCAGCTGCAGTATAGGCACCTTCTACAATTGGAACCCTGTTGATGATGATACTTTTATCACTGAAATCAGCCACCATTTCTAAGTTCATTTTAGCAGAACCTAGGTCAAAAAAAGCTAATAAAGTATCTGCTGGATTTTCGGAAACAACCCTATCTACTTGATCAAAACTCGTTCCAATTCCTCCATCTTCGGTTCCTCCTACATAAGTAATCGGAACATCTTTAGCTACTTCACTAATCAGTTCAACAACACCTTCTGCAATGTGTTTGGAATGTGAAACGATAACAAGACCAATACTTCCCATTAAACCACCCCAGTCTCTAAAAGAGCAGTAAAGAGTAAACCTGATGAAAATGATCCAGGGTCAATATGTCCCAGAGAACGTTCTCCTACATAAGATGCTCTTCCTTTAGTTGCAAGTAAATCTTTGGTAGCATTCACTACCTTATCAATAACCTCTTGAGTCAATTGGCCAGCAGACAAGGCAGCAATAACAGGAGTCCAAACATCAACCATTGTCTTTTCTCCAACTTCTGCTTTCCCACGTTTGACAATCATATCCAAACCACTTTGTAAGATTTCTTCTAATTTCGAATTTGAATCAGCCTTGGCCATGCCCATAAAAGCAGAGCCATACAAGGGACCAGAAGCACCGCCTACCTTACTCAGTAGTTGCATTGAGACAAGCTTAAACACATCACTGCTGGTCTCAAATTTCTTTCCTTCTAAGTTTTCCATAACTGTAGCCATGCCACGCGCCATATTTCCACCGTGGTCTCCATCTCCTATAGGGGTGTCTAGCTCACTAAGGTAATCTTTCTGTTCTTGAATCTTTTCATTAAAAAGCTTCATCCATTCAAGAGCTTGTTCAGCATTCATGCGACATTTCCTCCTTGAGTTTTACCAAGCTGGGGTAGTAACAGGTGCATTTAGATCATCCAACCACTCATCGTCTGCCAATCGAATCAATGTTAATGACAAGCCGGCCATATCAATTGATGTCATATAGTTTCCAATTTTCTTAAACGCCAACTCAACACCTTTTTCATGGAGTAATTTAGCCACATCATTTGCAAATACGTATTGTTCCATAAGAGGAGTGCTTCCTAAACCATTAATGAGAAGGCCATAGCGTTCTCCAGCCTTAAGTTGGAAACCTTCAGATAATTTTTCAACCAATTCTGAGGCCAATTGTGCTGAAGGTTGCATTTTCTCTTTCTTATATCCTGGCTCACCATGAATACCAACTCCGTATTCAAATTCATCATCTTCTAGAACAAAACCTGGTTTCCCAACCTCAGGAACGGTTGCTCCAGACAAGGCTAGCCCAATTGTTTTAATTTCTAAGACAAGTTTGTCGGCCAAGTCCTTCATTTCAGCTAATGTTTTACCAGAACGAGCTGCAGCACCCAAAATTTTATGGACTAATATAGTACCTGCGACACCTCGACGCCCTTGGGTATAGAGACTATTTTCAACAGCGATATCATCATCAACCACAACGCTTGCTACATCAATGCCTTCCATTTCGGCAAGTTCTTGTGCAATTTCAAAGTTCATAATGTCACCAGAATAGTTCTTGATGACCATGAAAACTCCAGCACCTTCATCAGCCGCCTTAATAGCTTCTAAAATTTGGTCCGGAGTAGGTGAAGTGAAGACTGCTCCACAAATGGCAGCAGACAACATTCCATCTCCTACAAATCCAGCATGACTTGGTTCATGTCCTGAACCTCCACCTGAAATGAGTCCAACTTTTCCTGTCTTTTCTGCCTTTCTAACGATGACATCAAAACCATCTAAGCGTTCTACCAAGTCATCATGCATGAATGACAATCCCTGCAACATTTCATCAACAACTTGTGTCGGTTCATTTATAATTTTTTTCATGAGAAACTCCTTTCGGCATGTACCTTTGTTTTCGCTTTCATTATATATTTTTTATCGCTGGATGATAAGGGACAGATTCTATTATTTGTCCCCTTTTAAACCCGTTTAAAACATTTTTTTGGTAAAATGAAGTAAGTAAAAGAAAGGTTTCCTATGGCATCATCATTTATTACAAAAAAACGGATTGCCAAGGCATTTAGAGACCTATTAGCTACTAGAGAATTTGACAAAATCTCCATTGTAGATATCATGGAATCAGCTGGCATTCGTAGACAGACCTTTTATAATCACTTTCTTGACAAATATGAACTGCTAGACTGGATATTTGAAAATGACTTAACCGAGTATATCACCAATAACTTGGACTTCATTTCAGGCCAAAAACTATTACAAGAATTATTTCTTTATTTCGAACAAGAGCGTGACTTTTATATTCAACTGTTTGATATTCAAGGACAAAATAACTTCTATGACCACTTTATCAGCTACTGTCGCTTGCTTGTATCAAAAATTTTAAGAGAATACGGTCAGATTGATATCGATTCATCTGCTTATACTTGTTTTTTGTTAGACTATCATTCACATGCTCTAGCAGAAATCGTGAAGGCTTACGTCAATAAAAAAAGTCCAGTTCCACAACCAGACTTTCTAATCATGACAATTATTGGAAAGAGACCACAATGACATTTATTTCAAATCATAAACAAAAAATTATTTCAAGTTACATTTCGGCAGCTGTCAGCAGTCATCCTAAATTAGAAAAGCACCCTACCTTACCATTAGTCTATCAAAAAAATCGTAATCCTCATCAGGTTCCAATATTGGCGGGTGGAGGTTCCGGTCACGAACCTGCGCATATTGGATATGTGGGAGAAGGAATGCTTACCGCTGCTATCTATGGCCAATTATTTACTCCTCCTACAAGAACTGAAATCTTAGAGTCCATTCGTTTTTTAAACAATGGTCACGGTGTCTTCATCATTGTAAAAAATTTCGAAGCAGACATCAAAGAATTTAGCTGGGCCATTAACACTGCTAGAAAAGAAGGGATTAAGGTCGGCTATAGTCTAGCACACGACGATATTTCCATTGAACCTCACAATAGATTTCAAATTAGAGGAAGGGGACTTGCAGGGACAATCTTACTTCATAAAATCCTAGGATTTGCAGCTCAAAATGGTGCCGACATAGAACAACTAACTGATTTAGGTCATCAGCTTGCTCCCGAAATCGCAACGATTGGCTTTGCAAGGAAATCTGCTAGTCTCCCCCAAGCAACCCTTCCACTATTTAACTTAGAAGAAGGAAATATTTCTTATGGTATTGGGATACATGGCGAAGAAGGTTATCGTATCGTCCCATTCCAATCATCGGAAATCCTTGCAAATGAAATTATAAGTAAATTAAGATTGCACTATCATTGGAAAAAGGGTGGTCAATTTATATTGCTTGTAAATAATCTAGGCACTACCAGCAACTTAGAAATGGGCATATTTATCAATGATCTCCTTCAACTCTTAGAAATTGAAGGAGTCACTATTACCTTTATAAAATCAGGAACATTTATGACCAGTCTAGATATGGCAGGTATATCCGTAACTCTTTGCCCCGTAAAAAATAAACAGTGGTTAGAAGCGCTCAATGCTCCAACGACAGCATTTGCATGGTAATTTGCTTATATAACTCAAAAGGGCTACATCACTTGATAGCCCTTTGCTTTTATCTTACGTTTAAAAGAACTCATTCTTTCTATTTCAAATAGTCCATCTATCCTTTACAATTCTTCCGATGAGCTTTGAGTTTTTTCAGAGCCCAATCATAGTGGCTTGACGTGCTACTAACAAAGTAGGAACCTAGACTTGTTCCGCCGGTCCACTTATAGCCACCTTTGGTAAAGAGTTCGTCATTGCTAAAAACTTCTATCAACTCTAAAACCTTCCTATGTGATTGTTCTTGGAGTCTAGTCGCTTCTTCTAAGGAGGTTTTCTGGTGCTTCTTCCAAAAAGCGACATTCATTTCTTCATAAGTTTTCCAAGTATAAGGTTCAGGGAGAAAAGGTCTTTCGTGACCTTCTTGATTAGAATGTACCCAAGTCAAAAGTAACTGCTGCCATTCATAAAGATGGATCAAGACATCCCGTAGATTTTTATCCCTTTTCCAGTGAGCTTCTTTTTTCTTTAGGTCTCTTGAAAAATCAAATGGAGTCTGTAGCTCATCTTCACTTAATTGAGAGATGAAGAGGTTAAGCTTTTCATAATTTTCCTTAGAGGCCAGCATTAGCTCCTCTTTTGTTTTCGGTCTATGCACAGGAGTACTCCTTTCATATCTCTAGTTATTATTAGAAATTTTTTATCCTTTAAATCTCTATAACTTATCCTTTAATTTCTCAACAAAGAGATAGGCTGCTGGACAGGTCAAAGTATTCTTAATCGTCAAATGGTTGATTTGATGGATTTTTTTCCTGTCTGTATGGGGAAATTCACGACACGCCTTTGGACGAACATCATAGATGGAACAGAGATTATCTCCTCCTAAAAATGGGCAGGGCATGGATTTAAAAACCTTATCACCATCTTCATCTACCTGCAGAAACTCCGCTTCAAAAGCTGGTAATTTCATCTTAAAATACTTGGCGATTCGTGTAATATCCGCTTCTTTAAAGTCGGGTCCCAATGTCTTGCAACAGTTGGCACAGGCAGTACAATCAATTTCCTCAAAGACTTCTTGGTGAATCTGCTGGGCTATTTTATCCAGATTTTTAGGTGGCTTTTTCTTTAAATTGGCTAAAACTTTACGATGCTCCTTCTGCTTTTGTAAGGCTAGCTGGTGGTAGTACTCAATATCAATTTCTTTAGACATAATTTCTCTCTTATTCTAATTACTTTCCCCTATTATACCATGCCTATGAACCATTGAAAAGTAGACTTTATAGGACCATACTTTTCCAAAATGCGTCAAAAAACCTTGCAACTAAGTTACAAGGACTTTTCGATTAATCAAAGTTAACGTATTCTTTTTGAAGTTCAAGAACTTCTTCCATTGTTGAACACTCTGTAAGGGCACGGTTAGCGTACTCTTCCATCTTAGCAGTGTCCAATTTCTTCATCAAGCTACGTGTACGAAGTACAGATGTTGCTGACATAGAGAACTCATCCAAGCCCATTCCCACAAGAAGTGGAACAGCTTTTTGGTCACCAGCCATCTCACCACACATACCAGCCCATTTACCTTCAGCATGAGCTGCCTTGATAACGTTGTTGATCAAGCGAAGGATTGATGGGTTATATGGTTGGTAAAGGTATGAAACTTGTTCGTTCATACGGTCTGCTGCCATTGAGTATTGGATCAAGTCGTTTGTACCAATTGACATAAAGTCTACTTCTTTTGCAAATTGGTCTGCAAGCATAGCTGCTGCAGGGATTTCAATCATGATACCAACTTGGATATCATCCGCAACTGCAACACCTTCAGCAAGAAGGTTTGCTTTTTCTTCTTCATAAACTGCTTTAGCTGCACGGAATTCTTTCAAGAGTGCAACCATTGGGAACATGATACGCAATTGACCATGAACAGAAGCACGAAGAAGGGCACGAATTTGTGTACGGAACATTGCATCTCCAGTTTCAGAAATAGAGATACGAAGGGCACGGAATCCAAGGAATGGGTTCATTTCATGTGGCATATCGAAGTAAGGAAGTTCCTTATCTCCACCGATATCCATTGTACGAACAACTACTGGTTTACCATTCATTCCCTCAAGAACAGCCTTGTATGCTTCATACTGCTCATCTTCTGTTGGGAAGTCTTGAGAATCCATGTACAAGAACTCTGTACGGTAAAGTCCAACAGCTTCAGCACCGTTGTTGTTAACACCTTCAACGTCTTTTGGAGTACCGATGTTAGCAGCCAACTCGAAGTGTTTCCCGTCAGCAGTCACTGTTTGAGCATCTTTCAAAAGTGCCCATTCAGCTTTTTGTTTAGCATAAGCTTCACCAGCTGCTTTAAATTCTGCCGCTTGTTCATCTGTTGGGTTGATAATCACTTCACCAGTAATTCCGTTAACGGCAAGGATATCACCGTCTTTCACTACTTCAGTGATGTTATTTGTTCCCAATACAGCTGCAATTTCAAGTGTACGTGCCATGATAGCTGAGTGGCTTGTACGTCCACCGATGTTTGTTACAAAAGCTTTTACAAAGTTTTTGTCCAATTGAGCTGTATCAGATGGTGTCAAGTCATGCGCAATTACGATTACTTCTTCATTGATAGAAGCTGGGTTTGGCAATTTCTTACCAAGAAGGTTTGCCAATACACGTTTTGTCACGTCGCGGATATCCGCTGCACGTTCTTGCATGTATGGGTTGTCTTCCATGCCTTCAAAGATCGTGATGAACATGTCAGTCACTTCCTTAAGACCTGCTTCTGCATTGACTTTCTTAGCACGGATTGTTTCTTTAATCTGACCAATCAATTCTGGGTCAGAAAGAACCATCAAATGAGCGTCAAAAACTTGAGCCGCTTCTTCACCAAGCGTACCTACAGCTTTCTCGCGGATAAGAGAAAGCTCGTTTTGAGAAGCTTCAAGAGCAACATCCAAACGAGCCTCTTCTGCGTTTGTATCTTCGACTGAAATAGTCTCGAATGACAAATCCGGTTGAACGAGTAGATATGCTTTTGCAACTGCAACACCGTCAGATGCTGCGATTCCTTTAAGCATTTCTGTCATTTCCCTTATGCCAATCCTTCTTTTTCCATTGTTTCTGAGATTGCAGCGATAGCGTCATCTGCATCTGCACCTTCAGCTGAGATAGTTACGTCAGCACCTTGGCCAACACCAAGACTCATAACACCCATAATTGATTTAAGGTTAACTGATTTACCTTTGTACTCAAGAGTGATATCTGAAGCAAATTTGCTAGCAGTTTGCACCAACAATGTTGCTGGACGTGCGTGAATACCTGTTTCTGCCACTACGTGGAAATCTTTAGAAGCCATAGTTTGACTCTCCTTTTGTTCTTTCTTTTTTTGAGTTATATGTGATAACCCTTACAATTTGGTATTATACCATCTTCTAGGATTTTTTTCAAGCATTTTCTGGATTTTCCTTCAATTTCCTTTCAGATAACTTGCTGAAAATCTTCTGTCCTAGATAACAAAACACAGGATATAGTTTCTTTAAAAACGATTTATAGGATAATCATTGCTGTTTTATAAAACAAACACTACATATTGTGTTTTGTGAGCTTGACTAGAAAAACAGACCACTATATTTAGTTCAAATCATTGACAAAATTTTATTTTCTGATATACTAAGATAGTATTAAATTTTGAAGAGGAGTTACACAATGGTAACCGTTTATTCTAAAAACAATTGTGTCCAATGTAAAATGACCAAGCGTTTCTTGGACAGTAATAATGTTGAATATAAAGAAATCAATCTTGATGAGCAACCTGAGTACATCGATCAAGTTAAAGAGCTCGGTTTTAGCGCAGCTCCTATTATCCAAACACCAACTGAAGTCTTTTCAGGTTTCCAACCAGGAAAACTGAAACAATTAGCATAATCTTAGTACATCATCCAGAAGAAACTGCTTCTAGGGCTAACTTAGAAGCCTTTCTTTTGTAATTAGATAAGGGAAATTTTATGGGATTAAAACATCTTGAGGACGTGACTTACTTCCGTCTCAATAACGAAATCAACCGTCCTGTTAATGGACAAATCATGCTTCATAAAGATAAGGAAGCCTTGGATGCCTTCTTTAAAGAAAATGTCGTTCCAAACACTATGGTTTTTGATTCAATTACTGATAAAATCAACTACCTCATTGAACACAACTACATCGAAACAGCTTTTATCAAGAAATACCGTCCAGAGTTCTTGGAAGAATTGGCTCAATTTATCAAAGACCAAAACTTCCAATTCAAGTCATTCATGGCAGCTTATAAATTTTACAATCAATATGCCTTAAAGACTAACGACGGTGAATATTATCTTGAAAGTATGGAAGACCGTGTCTTCTTTAACGCCCTTTATTTCGCTGATGGGAATGAAGCTGTTGCAATCGATATCGCCAATGAAATCATCCACCAACGCTACCAACCTGCTACTCCTTCCTTCTTGAATGCTGGACGTGCTCGTCGTGGGGAGTTGGTATCATGTTTTCTGATCCAAGTAACTGATGATATGAACTCTATCGGACGTTCTATCAACTCAGCTCTTCAACTTTCACGTATCGGTGGCGGTGTGGGAATTTCTCTCAGCAATCTTCGTGAAGCTGGAGCTCCTATCAAAGGATACGAAGGAGCAGCTTCTGGTGTCGTACCAGTTATGAAGCTTTTTGAAGACAGCTTCTCTTACTCCAACCAATTGGGGCAACGTCAAGGTGCTGGGGTTGTTTACCTCAATGTCTTTCACCCAGATATCATCGCCTTCCTTTCAACTAAGAAAGAAAATGCCGATGAAAAAGTTCGTGTCAAAACCCTATCACTTGGTGTTGTAGTACCTGATAAATTCTACGAATTGGCGCGTAAAAATGAAGAAATGTACCTCTTCAGCCCTTACTCTGTAGAAAAAGAATACAATGTGCCATTCAACTACATCGATATTACTGAAAAATACGATGAATTGGTCGCAAATCCAAATATTCGCAAGACAAAAATCAAGGCGCGTGATTTAGAAACTGAAATCTCTAAATTACAGCAAGAGTCTGGCTACCCTTATGTCGTCAACATTGATACGGCTAACCGTGCAAATCCTGTTGATGGAAAGATTATCATGAGTAACTTGTGTTCTGAGATTCTTCAAGTTCAAGAACCAAGCTTGATCAACGATGCTCAAGAATTCCTTCAAATGGGAACGGACGTTTCATGTAACCTTGGTTCAACCAACGTAGTCAACATGATGACTTCACCTGACTTTGGTCGTTCTATCCGTGCTATGGTTCGTGCCCTTACTTTCGTTACAGATAGTTCGCACATCGTAGCTGTTCCTACTATCGACCATGGAAATAGCCAAGCTCATACCTTTGGTCTTGGTGCCATGGGACTTCACAGCTACCTTGCCCAACAACTGATTGAATATGGATCGCCTGAGTCTGTTGAATTTACAAGCATCTACTTTATGCTTATGAACTACTGGACTTTGGTTGAGTCAAACAATATTGCGCGTGAACGTGGTATCACTTTCCACAATTTTGAAAAATCAGATTATGCTAAGGGAAGCTACTTTGACAAGTATGTAACTGGCGAATTTGTTCCAAAATCAGACCGTGTTAAAGAACTTTTCAAAGATGTCTTTATCCCAAGTGCTGCTGACTGGGCTGAACTTCGCGACAAGGTTCAAGCAGATGGTCTTTACCACCAAAACCGTCTAGCTGTTGCTCCAAATGGTTCGATCAGTTACATCAATGACGTTTCTGCTTCTATCCACCCGATTACGCAACGTATCGAAGAACGTCAAGAAAAGAAAATCGGGAAAATCTACTACCCTGCTGCTGGATTGTCAACAGAAACCATTCCTTACTACACTTCTGCTTACGACATGGATATGCGTAAAGTGATTGATGTTTACGCTGCTGCGACTGAGCACGTGGACCAAGGACTTTCACTCACACTCTTCATGCGTAGTGACATTCCAAAAGGTCTTTACGAATGGAAGAAGGAAAATAAGCAAACGACACGTGACTTGTCTATCCTTCGTAACTATGCCTTTAACAAAGGTATCAAGTCTATCTACTACGTCCGTACCTTTACAGATGACGGTGGAGAAGTCGGTGCTAACCAATGTGAAAGCTGTGTGATTTAATCTTTGCTTGAGGAAACTACATTTTCTCAGATAAGTATTCATTCACCGAGCTAAACTAAACTGGAATAAGCATCTATACTATGGAAAAACAAAAAAGTCGGGCTTCCGACTTTTTGTGCGAAACTACTCTAGAATTATGATAAAATAGAGATAATTGTGAGTTCGCAATACTAAACACAGAAAGAGATTTCAAATGGAAACTTACTACAAAGCCATTAACTGGAATGCCATCGAAGATGTCATCGATAAATCAACTTGGGAAAAGTTGACAGAGCAATTCTGGCTCGATACACGTATTCCCTTGTCAAATGACTTGGATGACTGGAGAAAACTATCAAACAAAGAAAAAGACTTGGTCGGAAAAGTTTTTGGTGGTTTGACACTTTTGGATACTATGCAATCTGAAACGGGGGTTGAAGCCCTTCGCGCAGACATCCGTACACCTCATGAGGAAGCTGTTTTCAATAACATCCAATTTATGGAGTCTGTCCACGCTAAATCTTATTCATCAATCTTTTCTACCTTAAATACTAAGGCTGAGATTGAAGAAATTTTCGAATGGACCAATACCAATCCTTATCTGCAAAAGAAGGCTGAGATTGTCAACGAAATCTACCTAAACGGTAGCCCACTTGAAAAGAAAGTTGCTAGTGTCTTCCTCGAAACCTTCCTCTTCTATTCAGGTTTCTTCACTCCCCTCTACTATCTCGGTAATAACAAACTAGCCAACGTTGCGGAAATCATCAAATTGATTATTCGTGACGAATCTGTTCACGGAACCTACATTGGTTACAAATTCCAACTTGGTTTCAATGAATTACCTGAAGAAGAGCAAGAAAAACTCAAAGAATGGATGTACGACCTACTCTATACTCTTTATGAAAATGAAGAAGGCTACACAGAAAGCCTCTATGACGGTGTTGGTTGGACGGAAGAAGTCAAAACCTTCCTTCGCTACAATGCTAACAAGGCACTCATGAACCTGGGACAAGATCCACTCTTCCCAGATTCAGCTGACGATGTCAACCCAATCGTTATGAACGGTATTTCAACAGGAACTTCCAACCACGACTTCTTCTCTCAAGTCGGAAATGGTTACCTCCTTGGTGAAGTTGAAGCCATGCAAGATGATGACTACAACTACGGTTTGGACTAATACTCTTCGAAAATCTCTTCAAACCACGTCAGCTTCGCCTTGCCGTAGATATGCTTACTGACTTCGTCAGTCTTATCTACAACCTCAAAACTGTGTTTTGAGCAACCTACGGCTAGCTTCCTAGTTTGCTCTTTGATTTTCATTGAGTATAATTCTCCACCACTCTTAACCATCAAAAAGTAAACTAGAAACAACAAAATAATAACTTAATAAAAATATCGAAAGTTTTGAAAATAAACCTCGATATTTTTGTTTTTGTTTTATTTTGTTGTTTTTGTATTTGAATGATGAGCTAGTTTATGGTAAGATAGTAGTAGGAAACGAGGTGATAATATGCTCAAACAAGAAAAATTAACCAAAATTTTAGAGACAGTAAATAGTAAAGGAACCATAACGGTTAAACAGATTATGGATGAAATAGCCGTTTCAGATATGACTGCAAGGCGCTATTTACAGGAATTAGCTGATAAAGATTTGCTGATTCGTGTGCATGGTGGAGCTGAAAAACTTCGAACCAACTCCCTTTTGACTAATGAGCGATCAAATATTGAAAAACAAGCCCTCCAAACGGCAGAAAAACAAGAAATAGCCCGTTTTGCAGGCAGTCTAGTAGAAGAAAGAGAAACTATTTTTATTGGACCAGGAACAACATTAGAATTTTTTGCGCGTGAGTTGCCTATTGACAATATCCGCGTCGTGACCAACAGTCTACCTGTTTTTCTGATTTTAAGCGAACGAAAATTAACAGATTTGATTTTGATAGGTGGAAATTATCGCGATATTACAGGTGCTTTTGTTGGCACATTGACCCTACAAAATCTCTCTAATCTCCAATTTTCTAAAGCTTTCGTTAGCTGTAATGGTATTCAAAACGGAGCTCTAGCTACTTTTAGCGAGGAAGAGGGAGAGGCTCAACGCATCGCTTTAAATAATTCTAATAAAAAATATTTACTCGCAGATCATAGTAAGTTCAATAAGTTTGATTTTTATACTTTTTATAATGTATCAAATCTTGATACTATTGTTTCAGATTCTAAACTAAGTGATTCAATCCTTTTTGAGCTATCTAAACTTACTAAAGTCATCAAGCCTTAATAAACCTGAAAGATTCTGGTTAACAACTCAATTTCAGAAGTAAATCTTCCCACAATAAAACGCATAGTATCAAGGTTTTCAACACCTGATATTATGCGTTTTTCTGCGTTAAAGACTTTTTGCCCAATTGCTTTATCTGCCACCTCAAAGCTATGCATTGAGAAACCTGCGACTTGCTTTCTAGTTTAAAGTTGCTCTTTGATTTTCATTGAGTATAAGCAACGTGATTAGATAAAAGTTTTGCAGCGTACTAAATACGAGATTTAACTTTTTTGGAAATTGGTTACGATTGTTGAAACGGCATAAAATCTGAATCAAAGGAGATAGTATCCCGTTCTTCAGGATTGATAAAATTTAAAAACAAATTTTTAAATTCTTCCAGCTCATAATCTGAATGACAAATCCATTCTTTACCGGTAGAGACATACCATTTCCCAAGGCTTTTCAGTTCTTCATTCGTCAAACACGGTATTTGAGAGCATTTTTCAAAGTTGATAATATAAACTTTTTCATAAATAGATTGGATAAAATTTTTGAACATCTTTTTGCCTCACTAAAATTCTATATCTAATGACTCATTCTACTACTCAATCACTTGAGTTTTCGCTACTTTCTTGTACCAGTGAGCTGATTTCTTAGGATAACGTTCTTGAGTTTCAAAATCTACATAGAAGAGACCGTAACGTTTCTCATACCCATTTGACCATGAGAAGACATCCATCAATGACCAAATAAAGTAACCTTTTACATTAGCGCCATCTGCAATCGCATCAGACAAGACCTCCAAGTGTTGTTTCACATAATCAATACGGCCATCATCATAAACAGTGTTATCGACGAACTCATCTTTATAGCCGAGACCATTTTCAGTGATGTAAATCTTCTTGTAGTTCGGATAATCTTTCTTCACGCGCATGATTTGGTCATACAAACCTTGAGGGTAGATAATCCAATCCCAATCCGTACGTGGTACATAATCAGGAGCTACACGACGACCAACACCTTTGATTTGGTATTTAGAACTTCCTTTCTCACCCTTACCATTATGGATGATTTCAGTTTCTCCATCAAAGGATTCCATCCAGTCACTCATATAGTAGTTAATTCCAAGGAAGTCATTCAAGTCTTTTGCGGCTTCTAATACTTCGAAATCTTCGTCACGCAAGTCAAGCTTTCCACCATTGGCAGCCAAGATAGCCTCTACCCCTGCCAGGGTCTTTTCAGAGTAGTGCCCCAGATAAGTTGCATCCAAGATAAATTTGTTATGGATAATGTCCTCCAACTCTGCCGCAATAACATCTGCTGGATTTTTAGGATCCAAAGGATACTTAGTTGGCAGAGCGTGAACAACACCAATTTCACCTTTATAACCTTTATCTTTATATAGCTTAACTGCACGCGCATGAGACACCATCATATTGTGGTGCGATTGGAAGACTTTGGCAAGGTCATACTGGATACCTGGAGGGAATTTACCAACCAAATATTGACCATCACCGATTGGCCCAATTTCATTAAAGGTTGTCCAATAATTTACTTCTGGAAATTCTTCAAAACAGAAAGCCGCGTAGTCTACAAAGTGTTCAATATTTTCACGATTTAAGAAGTCGCCATTTGAGTGAAGAGCTTCTGGCGTGTCAAAATGATGAAGAGTTACAAATGGCTCAACGTGACGTTTGTGACACTCTGCAAATAGATTATGATAAAATTCAACACCTTTAGCATTTACTTGACCGTAACCAGTCGGGAAGATACGTGACCAAGCAATAGAAATTCGAATGCCATTGATACCATACTCTTCTGCCAGCTTGAGGTCAACTGGATATCGATTGTAAAAATCACTGGCTGGTTCTGCAGTGTACCAGTAGTTATCTTCAAGATATTTATCCCACGCAACTGGTCCTTTTCCATCAGTATGTGTAGCACCTTCTGCTTGATAAGCAGCTGTTGCGCCACCGAAAATAAAGTCTTTTGGTAATGTTTTTGTCATATAATTCTCCTTTTAATTAAAAAAGAAATAAGATGGAGAGGAGGCTAGTGAGGCTTTATTCTCCATCTCACTTCTAATCTTTTATTTTTCGAATTGAGCTTGTACAAATGCAAGAGCACCTTTTCCATCACGGGTTAATTTGATGTATTGAGCGCCTTCTGTCTTGGCAAGTTTAATACCGAGTTTATCAGTTTCTGCTTTCATGTCTTCAAAGTTTGAAGCAACTTGAGGAGCAAGGATAACAAGATCAAACTCTGGCAACATTTCACGGTGAGCACCATAGCCACCTGCTGCTGCTTTCACAGGAACATTGTATTCTGCAGCTGCCTTGTTCAAAGCATTTGCAAGGAGACCACTTGTCCCTCCACCTGCACAGAGAACGAGGACATTTGTTTCTTCAGTGATGGTATTTTGTGCTGCTTCTACACCAGCTTTTTCAAGAATAGCATCTGCTTTTGCAGTGTTGAAGTTCGCAGCAACTTTTTCTTTCAATTCATCATTAGATTTACCTGAACGCTCTTCTTCAAGAATTTGTTCATCATAGACTTTAAGGAATGGATAGTAAATGACTACGTCAACCACGATTAGAAGAGCAGCAAGAATGAATGATAGAACTTGGAAGTTAGTACCAAGAACTAGACCTAGTGGAGCTGGGGTTGTCCATGGTAGATTAGCAGTAAATGAATTCATTCCAAGAGTTTCAATAAAGAATTTGAAGATCCAAACGTTTGCGATAGGAGCAAAAATAAATGGAATGAAGAAGATTGGGTTCAATACAAGTGGTGCACCAAACAAGATTGGTTCATTTACACCAAAGAAGGTAGGAACTACTGAAGCACGTCCGATTGCACGGTTACGTTTTGATTTTGTTAACCACATAAACATGAATGGAACAACCAGTGTCGCACCAGTACCACCCATGGTAACGATAAACATTTGTGTACCAGAAGTAAGAATCTTGTCAGCGTGCATACCTTGTTGGAGAAGGTTCAAGTTGACTTCGGCATTGGCATAGGTAATAGCTGCGATAGCAGGTTCAACGATAGATGGACCATGGATCCCAACAAACCAGAAGAAGGCAAAGGCACCAAAGATAATGGTAATACCTAGATAGCCATCAGCTGCAGAGAAGAGTGGTGCAAAGAATTTACCGATTGATTCAGCTACGCTTGCACCAACAAAATGACGAGCTAGCAAATCAAGAGCATAAAGTGAAACCACTGAGAGAGTGAATGGAATCACATCTTTAAAGACTTGTGAGATATTAGGTGGAACTTCGTCAGGCATGCGAATAGTGACATTGTTCTTAACACAAACCTTATAGATGGCTACAGTAACAAAGGCAGCAAGGAAGGCTGAAAGCAAACCTTTTGTCCCCAAGAATCCAGTAGCTAGACCATTTTCGATAGGGTCAGCTGCCAACATCAACAAACCAACAATTGCTGCCAACAGTGTTGACATATAGTTGATTTGATTGGTTTTCTCCATGCTACGGTTTACTGAGTCGGTCAGTGATTTAGCTGTTGTACCAGCTACCAAGAGAGCCAGAATTCCCATTGAATAGCTGTAAGGCTTCATCAGAAAAGCTACTACTTCATCAGACCATTTAAAGCCCCATGAGTTTGGTACAAAGGCAATCAAGATAAAGATACTTGAGAAGAGAATAACAGGCATACCAGCAATAAAACCATCACGAATAGCACGAAGATAGATATTACGAGATAGTTTTTCAAAGAAAGGTTTTCCTTTCTCGATAAATGCAATTAGTTTATTCATTACTTAACTCCTCTCTTATAAAGTTCGATTAAATGGTGCATTAAGTCTTTTAACAAGATAGTTGTCATTAAGTGGTCTTGACCATGCATCATGGTCACACTATACGCTAAGTCCTCGCCAGCTGCTTCCTTAGTCAATAGACTTGTTTGCGCGTGGTGAGCCTCAGCGATACAGCTGCCAGCTTCCTCAACTAGGTTATCGGCTTTTGCAAAATCACCAGCTTCAGCAGCCTTTAAAGCTTCCAATAGTTTTGAACGAGCATCGCCAGCATAGGCTACGATTTCAAAACCTAACAATGTTACTTCTTCTCTATTCATGATAGAATTCTCCTTATGTATTTTTAATTAAATTTTTATGACAATAAACGTTGGATATGTAGAACTAGATAAACTCGTTCACTTTTATACAAATCAAGACCTGTATGTTGCGTAATCACATCATAAATCTTGGAACCAATCTCGAAGGCTTTTGGATAGGATTGTTTGATATGGTCTTCCATATCCAGAAGTGATTGGTTATCATCTCTAGATCTATCTAAATAATCCAAGAAATAATTCAGATGAATCATAAAGCGATCATAGAAATGGGTATTCTCTTTGGTTCGTTGAATTGCATAGTCCTTCAAAACTTCTTCAACATTCCTGAGGATTTCTTTTCTCTTATCAATCGACTCCACAAGTTCCACTTCATTTTCACCTTCGGCATTGATGAAATGATAAGCAATCCGAATAATTTCGTCCTCAGGAAAATGATCTGCTAGCTTCTGACGATAAATTTCAAAAGCTTCATTTGCGATTTGAAAAGCGACAGGATACTTGGCAGAAATATCTGGCAGATTACTATCCTTGTACCTTCCTTGTGCTAGAGCTTGGTAAGTACAGTAAATATGATCTGTCAAGGTTACATAGAGATACTCTTGAATCGGATAATGATATTTCTTGGAAAGCTTATCAATAATCTCATAGGTCACTGTGATAAAATCAAGCGGAACATCTTTAAGGAGAGCCATAAAGTTTTCTCTGGACTCTTCGGTCTTCATCCGAAAGATTTTCTCAACCTGATTTTCAGCAATCAAATCCCCCTTCTTCTTTCCAAATGCAATCCCCTTACCAATCACAATCACTTCTTCTCCTTTATCATTTCTGACAAGCGAGACATTGTGATTCATTGGATTTAGAATTCGATACATGTCAACCTCCTTTTATATCTTAAAGGTATATGAGTACAAAAAATGACCACAAATGAACTAGAAAATCAGCCGATTTCTAATTCACCTGTGATCATGCCTAATATTACTTAGTAACACTCACCTTGTATTAACTTGTGATTTAAGTATAGCACAAGTAAGTTATTTTGTAAACCTTTACATACAACTTTTTTAAATTTTTTTAGATTCATGTTCCTAACCTAGGAGGATTTGCTTACACGCGTTCTTTCCATGAAGTCGCTGTTGTTTGAAGAACTTTATTGAGCTCATCAATATTTTCAAAACCAGTTGTGCGAAGCCATTCACGAGCTGCTGCTTCACCATCTTTGATGTAAGCTTCAACTGATCCAGCCCATGTTGCACGGCCACAAAGAACTCCATTAAAGTTTGCACCTGATTCATGAGCAAATACAAGAGTATCTTGGAAAAGTTTAGCTGATACACCAGCACTCAAGTAGATGTATGGCAAGTTAGTTGCTTCATCTTGTGCTTTGAAGAAGGCTGCTGCTTCTTCACGTGTATAAACTACTTCACCTTCAGCAAAGCCTTCAACATATTTAATGTTAACAGGAACTTCAACTTTCAATACATCAATGTTAAAGCGTGGGTCTGAGAAGACTTTCATAGCACCGATAACTTTGTGTGGTTTTACTTTCGCGTATTCTACAGAACCTGCGTCAGCAATTTTTTCATCGTAAGCAAGAATTTCAAGGAAGAATGGGATATCTTCAGCCACACACTCTGAACCGATACGTTCGATGTAAGCTTGTTTTTCTTGGTTAAGTTCGTCTGAGCTATCTACGTCATAGTAAAGCAAGAATTTAACTGCATCTGCACCTTCTTCTTTGATACGTTTTGCAGACCAAACATCCAAGCAGTCTGGCAAGCGTTTTGTGCTTGTTGTATCATAACCTGTTTTTTCATAAGCAAGGAGAAGACCAGCTTTTTCATCAAGAGCTTTAGTTGCTGGAAGTCCATACTCAGGGTCAAGAAGCATAGATGAAGCATATTTTGTCAATTCATCTGCTACCAAAACTTTAAGTTCTTCCATTTGAGCTACAGTTGGTTCTTCTGTTTGGTGTTGAGCCATGAGGCGTTTCAAAGCACCACGTTGGTCAAATGCAAGAGCTGAGATGATACCATTTTCATCAGAAAGTTTTTCTAAGCGTGCACGTTTTTGTTCTGTTAAAACCATTTTATACCTCTTTTACTATTAATTGATCATATAGAGCTTGATAGTTGGCCATGTTGACATGACCTGTCATTTTTTCTTGAGCATTGAGCATACCAAGGACATTTGCCTTGATGAGTAGTTCTGCATCCGATTCTTTATGAAGAAGTCCTGAAGAAATTCCTGCTACAGTAGAATCTCCAGAGCCAACAGGGTTGACTACCTGAATTCTAGGAATATCTACCTTGTAGAAAGTGTCACCATGTTTGGCAAAGGCACCGTTGGCACCAAGCGAAACAATAATCCATTCAATACCTGCAAACAAAGGTTCTTGAAGGACTTCTTTTAATTCATTCAAATCCTCATAAACTTCTCTTCCAAGAAGCTGAGATAATTCCTCATTATTTGGTTTGATGACTGTTGGTTTATGTGGTGATTCAAGAACCGCCTGCAGTGCTGCACCAGAGCAGTCCAAGACAACAGGCTTGCCAGCTTGATTAGCAACTTCTACCAAGCTCGCACAGTAATCAACTGGAAGGCCAGCTGGTAAACTACCTGAGATAGCTACTACTTCAACTGACTCTAGGAGATTTTTGAAATGTTCCAAAAAGTCTTGACCTTCTTGTTCAAGAACTTCAGGTCCTTTTTCAAGAACTTCTGTTTGGTTGTCTCCATGGAGAATAGCGATACAGTTACGAGTTTCTCCCTGAATTGAGAAGAAATCTTTCTTTACTTGATCATCGATATGTTCAACCAAAAACTCACCAAGTTTGCCACCCACTAAACCAGTAGCAAGAACAGAATCCCCAAATTCTGAAAGTACTCGGGTAACATTGAGTCCCTTACCACCAGCCGTTTTGGTTACATCCACCACACGATTGACAGTATCAATCTTCAACTCATCCAAGGGATAGGAAATATCAATGGATGGGTTCATTGTGACTGTTAAAATCATAGGTCACCTCTTAGTCGTGGTATTCTCCGCGATCCCATTTTTCAAGGAATTCAGTGAAGAAGTTTGCATCTGTTTGTTGAGCATTGTGACTTTCAAGGTGTTCAATTTTCGCAATCAATTTCTTGTTTTCTTCAGATGGTTTGTATTCAGCATGGATGAAAGCTTCAATAATATCACACATGAGCAATTCACCAGTAATCTTACCACCAAAACCGATAACGTTGGCATTCAATTGTTCTTTAGCATAAAGCGCTGTTGTCATATCACGAACCAAGGCAGAACGAACACCAGGAACTTTATTTACAGCGTTGTTGATACCAACACCAGTACCACAGATACATACCCCAAGATCAGCTTGACCACTAGTTACAGCTTCCCCTACTTTTTTACCAAAGATTGGGTAGTGAGTACGTGTATGGTCATATGTACCAAAGTCAATGACTTCATATCCTTTTGATTTCAAAAATTCTGAAACCGCCATTTTTTCATCTGTTACGATGTGGTCACATCCAATTGCAATTCTCATTAGTTATTCCCTCCGATTAATTATATAAATCTAATATCATTTATCCCTACTCAAGAAAAATCAAGATTAGCTTAGGAAGCGAGCTGCAAGCATAACTGAGGTTAGCTAAAGTGAGCTGACAACAGATTATCTTGATTTTTGAAGAGTATTAGCACATTTTGTTCAACATATCAACACGAATTTGGTGACGTCCACCATCGTATTTACCGTTAACAAATCCTTTAGCAATGTTTTTAGCCAATTCATCACCAACAAGTTGTGCACCCATAGTGATCATACGAGAGTTGTTGTGGCCACGAGTCATATAAGCTGAACGTTCATCAGATACTTCTGCAGCAACCATTCCTTTGATTTTTGTTGCGACCATAAATGGACCAGCACCGTAAGCATCAATCACGATACCAAGGTTTTGTTCTTCTTTGTTTACTTCTGCAGCAACAGCAAGAGTCACATCAACAAAGTCTTGACCTTCAGCTGTAACATCCACAACGTGGAAATTTTCTTTTTCTAAGAAGTCTTTCACAACTTCTTTCAATCTCAAACCTGCAGCATCTGCACCGATAACAATAGACATATTGTATACTCCTTTTTATTTTTTCTATGCTGGATTCCAGCAGTGTATTGGCTGTCTTTAAAAAACAGTCAATTAGTCCTCACAAACATAATATACTACTATTGTTTGAAAAAGTCAACAGTTTGTGTTTGTTTTTGTTATTTATTTTTTACTTTTTTATAAAACTTCTATCTCAAACCCTATTTCTTCAACCTGATTGGCTTCTAAGAGACGAACATTCTTCTTATCTTCTAAATGATCTCCTTCTTCAAGGGATGTTGACAAGCCAGACCATGGTTCAAAAGCAATGAAAGGACCTTTATTCAAAGTTGACCAGATAATGAGATTTGAGAACTCTGCAAAGTGCACTTTCAATCCCTTATCATGTTTACGAGAACGAAGGGCAATTGTTCGAGATTGCAATTCATCCAAAGTCACTGCATCTGTGCTGAAAAGATCATAGCTTAGGTCTAATTCTTTTTGATTCTCTAACCATGGACTTCTATCTTGAAAATCAAGCAGACCCGTGTCTGGGAAAGGACGTGGAACAGAGCAAGTCTCTTCTTTCTCAAACTCTAAATAGTAATCTTCATAGACTTCATCATCCAGTAGAGGACAATTAAATCCTGGATGTCCACCAATAAAGTAAGGCATGACCTTGCTAGTTTCTTTATTAAATATTTTGTATTGAGTCCGTACTGTCTTGCCAGTAAGGCTATAAGTGATTTCTAGGCGGAAATGATAAGGATAGTTTTGATAGCTATTCTCATCGTCTTCAATTGCAAAAGTTACACTCTTATCTGTCTGTTCAACTAATTCAAATTCTTTCTTACGAACCAAACCATGACGAGGAATGTTTCCTTTGCTTTCCTGTCCCTTCTCATCTATATAGAGGGCTGTATCCTCTCTCAATGATCCACAAATGGGAAAGAGAACAGGAGCTTGTCCGCTCCAATAAGTGGCATCCCCTTGCCACAAATACTCCAGTCCCTCAGCATCTTTTATAGAAGAAAGAGCCCCACCAAAACTGTTAAATTCAACTCTTAATTGTTCTGATTTTAATTCAATTACCATTATTTTCTCCGATTTCTTGATAGTTTATAAAAAACTAGGCTGTCACTCCTAATGGTATGACAACCTAGTTTCAACAATTTACACTCTGCGAAAATCCAATTCAAACTTCGTCAGCGTCGCCTTGCCGTAGATATGGTCACTGACTTCGTCAGTCTTATCTACAACCTCAAAACTGTATTTTGAGCAACCTGCGGCTAGCTTCCTAGTTTGCTCTTTGATTTTCATTGAGCTTACATTTTATAGGAGCGCATTATTTTGCTTTTGCTGCGTACTCTTCGTTACGTTTGATCATTTGTTTTCTGTACCAAGCAAAGATACCGATATAGAATACAAGGAAGACTACAGCACCAAGGATTGCTTTGATATCACCAGTTGTAGTGTTACCAATTGTCCAACCAAGAAGTTTTTCGATTGGTCCTTCAAGAGTTGAGTGAGTGATCAATTGAGTTTCACTCACACCTGCTGGAAAGGCACCTACACCTTTAGCAAGTTCTGTTGCAAATGGTGCGATAAGTGTACCTGAAAGAAGGAAGAGTGGCAACAAGAGTGTTCCAAAGATAATCATACGGAGCAATTTACCACGTGTTACAACCAAGAGAGCTGGAGTAACACCCATAGCGATGATACCTGCAAGTGGCAAGATACCATTTCCGACTTTTGAAAGAAGCACCGCTTCAACCAACATAATTGGTGCAAGTACGTTGGCACAAGCCCAGATTTCAGCACGACCAGCGATGAATGGCCAGTCAAGACCGATGTTGAATTTACGTCCTTGAAGACGTTTAGTAGCAACGTTTGTAATACCTTGTGAAAGTGGTTCTACGGCTGCGATGAACCATGAACCGATAAGTGAGAAGAGTTCCAAAGATACACCGGCAGTCAAACCAAGAGACAACCATCCTCTGATAACAAGACGCCATTTATCTGCATCTTCAACCCCTGCAATTGGATGTGGAGTTCCCATAATACCGATAACGATACCAAGGATGAAACCGATAAAGAATTTAGAACCCCAGAAACCGATTTTCTTGTTCAATTTAGCAGCGTCAAAGTCATATTTATCAAGTCCTGGGAAGAATTTTTCAAAAATCTTATCCAAAACCATGATAACTGGGTTCATCATGTAGTTCATGTGAGTTGATGTCATTGGTGATGAACTTGGTGCATTAAGAAGGTCATCAAATGTAGGTTTCATCAAGTCAGAGTTGATAATTTTCAACACACCAACAAGTACGATAGCTGCTGTAGCAATAAAGAGTGAAACCCCTTGACTCACACCGTTGTTATCTGCATACCATTTAATCAAAAGACCTGTGATAGACAAGTGCCAGATATCGAAGATATCAACGTCAAGTGTATCTGTTTTCTTCATAGCAAGCATCACTACGTTGACAATCAACATGATGAGCAAGAAGTATAGTGTCCAAGCAGAACCCCAAGTGATTGTAGCAAGTGGTGCCCAACCAACGTCGGTAATACTCAATTGAATACCAGTATTTTCAACGAATTTTGCTAGTGATGCTGAGAAAGCAGTGTTGAGCATACCGATGATAGCACCGATACCAGTAAGAGCGATGGCAAGTTTGATACCACCTTCAAGCGCTTTGGAGAATTTCACTCCAAAAAGTAAAGCCAATACTGTCAAAATGATTAACATGATGACAGGTCCACCCATATCTAAGATGGGGGTGAAAAAGCCTTTGATTAGGTCAAAGATTGCATCCATAACAGTTCCTCCCTTTTTTATGTTATATGAATGTTAACAAATTAAAATTAGCTTAACCCGTGTTCTTTGATGGCTGCTTCAATATTATCATATACTGGAGCACTCATAGCTGGGATACGGAATAAGATTGGTCCAGCTTCGATAACTGGAATACCTGGGTCAAAACCAAGGTCTGTCGCAGCAATTGGTGTGAAGATGTCATAACCTTTGATAAGGTCTTCGTTAACGTCTTTGACCATGACTGCATCACAGTGCACATCGTAACCACGGTTTGAAAGTTCTTCTTCAAGAGCACTTTTAATTTGGTGGCTTGAGTTAACACCTGCACCGCAGGCAGCAAGAATTTTAATCATATGGATCTCCTCCGATTTAATATTTTTAATAGACAAGATTAAGAGATTGCTTCAGCTATATAAGCATAGAGGGCTTCTGGTTCAGAAATCTTTGATAGGTCTTCAAGATGACCATTTCCTGTAAAGAAGTCCATCAACTGAGCAAGAATGTTGGTTTGACTTGAACTCGAGTTATTGATGATAAAGAAGAGCAAGGATACTTCTACTTCCTTATCTGGCGCAATCATATTGTGGAAAGTCACCGGTTTCTCTAATCGAACGACCACAACTTTTTCAGCCAGATTATGAACAATATCTGTGTGAGGAATAGCCACATTCGGCAAATCCTTACCCAAAAATTCCATATCCAAGCCAGTTGGAAATGACTTTTCACGCGTGATCAAGGCTTCACGATAGGTCGGAGTTACGATTTCTCGTTCTTCCAATAAAGTTGCAACCTGATCAAAGAGATGTTCTTGATTATCCGCTTCTAAGCAAAACACAAGGTTTTTGTCAAAGAAATGATCTAATCCCATAAGTTTTTCCCTTCTTTCCATTAACTTTATGCCATAAGTATAACACTATATGAAATCGTTGTCAATAGTTTTCTGTTGATTTTTGTCTCTTTTTTTATATTTTTGTTGCGTTTATAGTTTGTTATATAAAAATAAACACACAAACAAATACTCCAAGCATTTTTTCTGTTCTAATACTAGAGCAAACTAGGAAGCTAGCCGCTGGTTGCTCAAAACACTGTTTTGAGGTTGTAGATAAGACTGACGAAGTCAGTGATCATATCTACGGCAAGGAGACGCTGATGTGGTTTGAAGAGATTTTCGAAGAGTATAGAAACTAAAAAAGCAGACCATCTAAGCCTGCTTTACTATTGATTCTTATATAAATTTCCTATGAACAAGGAAAGGCATTTCTGATAACTTATTCTTCATCCATACTCAAGACGCTGAGGAAGGCTTCTTGCGGAACTTCTACTGATCCGATAGCTTTCATACGTTTCTTACCAGCTTTTTGTTTTTCAAGGAGTTTACGTTTACGAGAAACGTCACCACCATAACATTTAGCAAGTACGTTCTTACGAAGGGCCTTGATATCAGTACGAGCGACAATCTTGTGTCCAATAGCCGCTTGGATTGGAACTTCAAATTGTTGGCGAGGGATGATTTTCTTGAGTTTATCAACGATGAGTTTCCCACGTTCGTAGGCAAAGTCCTTGTGAACGATAAAGCTGAGGGCATCCACCTTGTCTCCATTGAGAAGGATATCCATTTTCACCAGCTTAGATGGACGATACTCTGACAATTCGTAGTCAAAGCTAGCGTAACCACGTGTCGAAGACTTGAGTTTATCAAAGAAGTCGAAGACGATTTCGGCCAGTGGAATTTGATAGATAACATTGACACGATTGTCATCAATATAATCCATAGTCACAAAGTCCCCACGCTTACGCTGAGCCAATTCCATTACTGCTCCGACGAACTCCTGTGGTACCATGATTTGCGCCTTAACATAAGGTTCCTCAATGGTCGCAATCTTAGTTGGGTCTGGAAACTCAGATGGGTTAGACACATCCATAGACTCACCGTCGGTCAAATTAACTTTGTAAATAACAGACGGAGCTGTCATGATGAGGTCAATATTGAACTCACGCTCTAAACGTTCCTGGATAACATCCATATGGAGAAGTCCAAGGAAACCACAACGGAAACCAAATCCAAGTGCCTGAGATGTTTCTGGTTCAAATTGGAGACTAGCATCATTCAGCTGCAATTTTTCAAGGGCTTCACGTAGGTCATTGTACTTGTTTGACTCGATAGGATAGAGACCCGCAAAAACCATAGGATTCATCTGTTTGTAACCATGTAATGGCTCTGCTGCAGGATTGGTTGCCAAGGTAACGGTATCACCCACACGAGTGTCCTGAACTGTCTTAATAGAAGCTGCAATATAACCAACATCACCAGTCGCAAGGAAATCACGACCAACTGCTTTCGGAGTAAAAATACCAACTTCTGTCACATCAAAGGTCTTACCATTGCTCATAAGCTGAATCTTATCGCCAGGTTTGACCACTCCATCCATGACACGTACTTGAAGAATAACTCCACGGTAAGCATCGTAAACAGAGTCAAAAATCAAAGCCTTAAGTGGCGCCGTCACATCACCCGTTGGTGCGGGCACTTTTTCTACGATTTGCTCGAGAATTTCTTCAATACCGATACCAGCCTTGGCAGAAGCCAATACTGCTTCACTGGCATCCAAACCAATGACATCCTCAATCTCTGTGCGTACTCGCTCAGGGTCTGCAGCAGGCAGGTCAATTTTATTAATGACTGGCATAATTTCCAAATCATTGTCCAAGGCTAGATACACATTAGCAAGGGTTTGAGCCTCAATTCCTTGGGCAGCATCGACCACCAAAATCGCTCCCTCACAGGCAGCTAGCGAACGTGAAACTTCATAGGTGAAGTCTACGTGTCCTGGTGTGTCAATCAAGTGGAAAATATAAGTTTCCCCATCTTTTGCAGTGTAATTGAGCTCGATGGCATTTAGTTTAATGGTAATACCACGTTCTCGCTCTAAATCCATGCTATCCAAAAGCTGAGCCTGCATTTCACGGCTTGAAACCGTCTCCGTCTTTTCCAAAATGCGGTCTGCTAGAGTCGACTTTCCATGGTCAATATGGGCGATAATAGAGAAGTTACGGATCTTTTCCTGTCGTTTTTTCAATTCTTCTAAGTTCATGATTCTCTTCCTTTCAGGGTATCTATTTATTATAAATTGTTTTTGACATTTTGACAAGACCATACCCTGCTAGGAGTACTAATCTTCAGCAACAAAGCCGTCATTTTCGATAAAGTGGTGTTCTGTCATTCCTTGGTCTGTAAAGACAATCCCATGAAGGACACCACCATAAACAGCTCCTCCATCCATTCCAATCTTGCCATCTTCTGTAGTCCAAAGCTCAGCAGTACCACGCTCTTGCTTCAGCAAACCATAAACCGGTGTATGGCCAAAGACAATGGTTTTTCCAGTATGATTTTCGGCTTCGTGGAATGGTTTTCTAAGCCAGACTTTCTTGTAATCTGTGGTTTCATGCCAGTCATCCAAGGTCAAATCAATACCTGCATGAACAAAGATATACTTGTCTGTCTCTACCACAAAAGGCATTTGACGAATAAATTCTACCAAATCTGCCGCTTCAGTAGCAACACGCTTGGCATCCTCAACTCCATCAACTGGTGCATTCAAGGGACGACCTAGGATAGAGTTAATGGTTGTATCTCCACCATTGCGACGATAGTGGTCATAGCTTTCTTCTGGGTCATCGAGCCAAGTCAAAAACATATACTCATGATTTCCAGACAAACAGATTGCCCCTTGATTATCGACCAAGTCCTTAACCATCTCTAGGACACGGCGACTATCTTCACCACGGTCAATCAAGTCCCCTAGAAAGAGCAACTGGGTCTGACCATCCCATGTTTTGAGAAGGTTTTCCAGCATCCCAGCTTTTCCGTGAACATCTCCAATTACATAATAGTCTGTCATCTTATTTCTCCCTGTTTCTCAACAATTCTCTAGCTTGCGTCAGGGCTGCTTCCGTCACATCATCACCTGCCAACATCTTGGCAACTTCCTCCACTCGCTCTTCAACCGTCAAGAGACGAACAGTCGAAACTGTTGAATGGTCATTACTAATCTTCTCAATAAAGAATTGATAATCCGCAATCGCAATCACTTGTGGCAAATGGGAAATAGCCAGAACCTGACCATGCTGGCCAATTTTATGAATCTTCTGTGCAATTGCCTGAGCTACACGACCTGAAACTCCTGTATCCACCTCATCAAAGACTATGCTAGTCTTACCTTCTTTACGTGAAAAGGCAGACTTAATGGCTAACATGAGACGAGATAATTCCCCACCGGACGCAACCTTAACCAAGGGTTTAAAGTCTTCGCCAGGATTGGTTGAAATGTAAAACTCGACCATTTCATTTCCCTCACGACTGAATTTTCCCTTGCTAAAACGAACCTGAAACTGGGCTTTTTCCATATAAAGGTCTTGAAGCTCTTGTTTAATCTCAGCTTCGAGCTGCTGGGCCAAGTCATGACGAGCAGAGGCAAGCTGACCTGCCAAATCGACAAGATTGACTTCTAACTTCTTAAGCTCTGCTTCCATGTCCTCAGATGAAAGGTTATTTCCTGTCAAGAGATTGTATTCTTCCGTAATCTTGGCAAAATAAAGCAAGACATCGTCTACAGTCCCACCATATTTACGCGTAATGGTATGAAGGAGGTCCAAACGATTCTCAACCTGCATGAGACGATTGCCGTCAAAATCAAGATCCTCAATGATAGCTTCCAAACGTTTGCTAATATCTTCTAAGACATAGTAGGTCTCAGACAGAGAGCTTGAAATTTCACGGTATTCAGGGTCATACTCTTCGACACTTTCCATGTCATTCATGGCTGAACGAACATTGGCTAGACTCGAAAAGTCTTCATTGTCCAACATACTGTAGGCATTGGTCAGCGTATCCGCGATATTTTTATGGTTGAGAAGCTTCTCTCGCTCTTGGTTGAGAGCTAGGTCTTCTCCAGCCTGCAAGTTTGCTGCCTCAATCTCTGCCATTTGAAATTCCAACATTTCGATACGTGCCTTGTGTTCCTGTTGGTTTTTCTTAACTTCCAGAACCTGCTTGCGCATTTTTCGATAGGCATCAAAACTCGTTTGATAGGTTTCTTTCAAGTCCCAAAAAGCTGCATCGCCAAATTCATCCAACATTTGGATGTGCAGTTGAGGACGCATTAACTCTTCTTGGTCATGCTGACCATGAATGTCCACAAGATGTTGCCCAATAGCACGCAAAACAGACAGATTAACCATCTGGCCATTGACACGACTAATACTACGACCATTTTGCAGAATTTCTCGACGGATGATAATTTCATCACCCATTTCCAAACCTTGCTCATCAAAAATTTCCTGTAAAAGGCGACTATTCTCAACTGAAAAAAGCCCCTCAATCTCTGCCTTTGGCTCCCCATGACGAATAACATCTGTCGTCGCACGAGCTCCCAACATCATATTCATGGCATCAATGATAATCGACTTCCCTGCACCCGTTTCACCAGTCAGAACAGTCATTCCCTTTTCAAAATTGAGGGAAATAGCCTCAATAATGGCAAAGTTTTTTATCGAAATTTCAAGTAACATATAGACCTACCAATTTTTTACTTGTTCAAAGATTTCCTCAGCTAGACTTTCACTTCTGGCAATGACTAAAATCGAGCTATCATCAGCCAAACAGCTGAAAATCTTGTCCGCAAAAGTCTCGGTTAACTGAGCTTTTACAAAAGCCGTATTTCCTGGAATAACCTGGAGATTGATCATCTTATCCATCAATTCTGCCGATTCGATATTGTCTTCAGCTAGTTGCAAACTTTTTACGATTGATTTTGGCAATTCGTAGACATAGGTGTTGTCTCTCAAAGGAATTTTGACAATACCTAGCTCTTTGATATCTCGGGATACAGTTGCCTGAGTGGCAGTGATACCTGCTTCTTTCAAATGTTCTACGATTTCTTCTTGTGTACCGATTTGATAATCTGTCACAAATCGTCTAATTTTTTCAAGTCTCTCTTTTTTATTCATTTTTAAATTGACTATGCGCCCTCTCTACTACTTCGTCAATATCAGCAAGAACCTGATTGCTTGCTGACTCTTCTTTTTTCAAATACGCTAAAAACTCAATATTTCCATGTCCACCTTGGATGGGAGAAAAGTCCAATCCAAGGACTGAAAAGCCTTCCTCTACTGCCATAGCTGTTACAGATTCAAGAACATTCTGATGAACTTTAGCATCACGAATGATTCCATTTTTCCCAATCTGCTCACGTCCTGCCTCAAACTGGGGCTTAACCAAAGCCACAACCTGACCTTGATTAGCCAAGACACGGTGCAAGGCCGGCAAAATCAGACTGAGGGAAATGAAACTCACATCAATACTGGCAAAGCTCGGTTCCTGCTCAAAGTCAGTCTTTTCAGCATAGCGGAAATTAAACTGCTCCATGCTGACAACCCGTGGGTCTTGGCGTAATTTCCAAGCCAACTGATTGGTGCCAACATCGACTGCAAAGACTAACTCAGCACCATTCTGCAGCATGACGTCGGTAAAGCCCCCGGTAGAAGCCCCAATATCAATCGTGGTCGCACCATCCACTGACAAATCAAAGACCTGCAAGGCCTTTTCCAGTTTCAAGCCACCACGACTAACATATTTGAGTTTTTCACCCTTGAGTTTTAATTCGGTGTCATCTGGAATTTTCTCTCCCGGTTTGTCAAATCGTTCTCCGTTAAGAACTGCTACGACTAGACCAGCCATCACACCACGCTTGGCCTGTTCTCTCGTTTCAAACAAGCCCTGTTTATAAGCTAGTACATCCACTCTTTCCTTAGCCATTGATTCTCAAACTTTCTACTACTTTTACAATCGATTCTGTTTCAAAGGGAACCTGCTGGGCGATTTCTTCTAATTTGGCATTAGCTTGATCCAAAGTATGGTTACAAAAGACAATTGCCTCTTCCAAACCCAATAAGGCTGGATAGGTTGATTTTTCTGCCTGTAGGTCCTTTTGAGGCGTCTTGCCGATTTCCTCAAAACTAGCGGTCACATCCAGTACATCATCTCGAACTTGAAAAGCAAGCCCAATCAATTCACCTACAGTTTTAAGTTTCGCCTGCATCTCAGGTGCCAATTCGGCTATAATAGCAGCCGCTTGAAAGGGATAGGCTAGTAGTTTCCCAGTCTTATTAGCATGAATGGTCTGAAGTTCTTCCAAAGACAAATGCTGGTGTTCACCCTCCATGTCCAGAACTTGCCCAGCCACCATACCCAGACTACCTGAAGCAAGGGATAAGTTGGCAATCAAGTCCACCTTGATCTGACTTGGCAAATCTGCCTGCGCTATCAAAGCATAAGGATCTAGGAATAAAGCATCTCCTGCCAAAATGGCCATAGCTTCTCCAAATTTCTTATGATTGGTCAAACGTCCCCGACGGTAATCATCATCATCCATAGCTGGAAGATCATCGTGAATCAAGCTCCCTGTATGAATCATTTCCAAGGCCGCAGCCACCTGTGCATGTGCTGGTTTAATAGCCACCTGCAAGGCTTCCAACACTTCTAACAGAAGAAAAGGCCGAATACGCTTGCCACCAGCATGAATGGAATAGAGAACAGACTCTCGCAAACTAAAGGCAAACTGCTGGTCTCCATAAAAATCTTCCAGGACTGACTCGACAAGAGCTAATTTTTCTTGCTTCTTCATTCAAAATCACTTTCTGTTCCGTCTTCTTGCATAACCTTGACCAAGGTCTTTTCAGCCTTGTCCAGCGTCGCTTGGAGCTCTTTTGACAAGACCATGCCCTTTTGAAAGGCAGCAATCGCATCTTCCAGAGCAATTTCACCATTTTCCAAACTTTGGACAATGGTTTCCAGTTCTGCTAGATTTTCCTCAAATTTCTTTTGTTTTGACATCTTTAACCTCTAATTCTACTCGACCATCTCGCATCAAAAGCGTCACTTGGTCTTTTTTCTTCAAATTTTCAACCGAATCAACTACGGACTCTTCTTTTTTGACAATAGCATAGCCACGCGCCACGATTCGACTAGTATCCAACATCAGCAAGGCTTCCGAAAGTCGCTTGACTTCAGCAACCTTGGCATCATAAACCAGCGCCATTTGGCTACGGAGGAGCTTGTCCAACTGGCTTAAGCGGTCTTGATAGCGTTGGATTTTAGTTATAGGTGATAATTGTACCAATTGATGCGTCCTTGCTTGGACTAGTTGGTTGCTGTCAGAAATCCGTGTTCGCAAACTTTGTTTTAAGCGCAGTTGCAGTTGATCCAAGCGTTGCAAATAGCCATCATACAAACGTTCTGGTTGTCTAAAAATAACAGACTGACTGCATTTTTTCAAAGCTTCTTGTTTCTTCGATAGGACATTTCGGACTGCAGTCGCCATCCGTTTTTCTTGATTTTGTAAATGAGCTAATAGATCCAACTTGGTCACAGGTGTTGCCAGTTCAGCCGCTGCTGTTGGTGTGGCAGCGCGACGATCTGCCACAAAATCCGCTAAGGTCACATCCGTCTCATGTCCCACACTAGAAATGATTGGCAAACGAGATTCAAAGATAGCTCGTACCACAATTTCTTCGTTAAAGGCCCAGAGATCCTCGATGGAACCACCACCACGACCAATAATGAGCAAATCCAAATCGTCCCGTTGATTAGCACGCGCAATATTCCGTGCTATTTCCTCTGCTGCTCCATCTCCTTGCACCTTGGTCGGATAGAGAAGAATGTCGACACCTGGAAAGCGCCTGCTGACTGTCGTGATAATATCTCGAATAACGGCTCCACTGCGACTGGTTACTACACCGATTCGCTTAGCAAATTGGGGCAGAGGTTGCTTGAAGCGTTCTTGAAACAGGCCTTCTTCTGTCAATTTTTTCTTGAGTTGTTCAAACTGAATCGCAAGCGCACCAACTCCATCAGGCTCTGCCTTTTCAATGATGATGGAGTAGCTACCACTTGGTTCATAGACCTGCACACGCCCAATTACATTGATTTTCATCCCTTCTTCCAAATCGAAGCCTAATTTCTGATAAATCCCAGACCAGATGGTCGCTTGAATAACTGCATGGTCATCTTTTAGGGAGAAATATTGGTGAGTAGGTCGTTTACGAAAGTTGGAAACTTGACCAGTTAAATAGACCCGTTCCAAGTAAGGGTCTTTATCGAATTTCATTTTCAGATACTTGGTCAAAGTTGTTACCGATAAATACTTTTCCATCTCCACCTACTATTCATTTTCTTGCTCTTTCATAGGTATTATTATACCAAAAATATGCCTAAAAATCTTCATTTATGTACCATTATGAGGGAAAAATAGAAAAAGGAGGCAAGGCCTCCACATCTGTTTATTTACTATTTCTAGCTTCTTCCAAAATCTTTGCAATCTTGGTCGTCAACAGGTCAATAGCCACTGTATTGCTGACTCCCTCAGGAATGACGATATCAGCATAACGCTTGGTTGGTTCGATAAACTGATGGTACATAGGTTTGACCACACCTAAATACTGGTCAATAACGCTATCAAGGCTACGACCACGCTCTTCCATATCGCGCTTGATACGACGAATAATGCGCACATCGTCATCCGTATCCACAAAAATTTTGATATCCATCAAATCGCGCAGGCGCTTGTCCTCCAAGACCAAAATCCCCTCAACGATAAAGACATCTTGAGGCTCCTGACGATAAGTCTTACTACTCCGTGTATGCTCTGTATAGTCATAAGTCGGGATGTCCACCGGACGCCCTGCCAACAACTCCTTAATCTGCTCAATCATCAAGTCTGTATCAAAGGCAAAAGGATGGTCGTAGTTGGTTTTGACACGCTCTTCAAAGGTCAAATGAGACTGATCCTTGTAGTATGAATCATGCTCAATCATGGAAATCTTTTCATCAGGGAAATGCGATAAAATGGCTCTTGAAACACTGGTTTTTCCTCCACCAGAACCACCTGTCACTCCGATAATGATTGGTCTATTTTGCATGCTATCCTCCGTTTTTTTATCCGTCGTCTATTCTATCACATTTTTAGCAAAATTTATAGTCTGATTTGGATAGTCTAGGGGAAGAATTCCATCCCCAAACTCCAGTTAGATTAGATAAAAACCTTCCTTGGCTTGTAGAGATTGTCCCGTTTTTCTAGAATAGCTAACAATTTATCTCCTTCAAAAGCAGCTAATTCCTTATCCGACTGTTCTAACTCAATAAAACGACCAAAGCGTACTTCTGTAGCCTCTTCTTGAGTTAGGAAAACTTTGACAAGGTCGCCTGTCCCAATCTCTAAAGGATGGAGAAAGTCCAATTGGCCAGCCTCCACTTTTGCAGCAATTTCTTCCAAGCTAAGAGCGTCTTCTAGCTGTAAACCGGCTGCACTAGTACGAGTCAGATGTGACATATGAGCCGCATAACCAAGCTTCTCTCCCAAATCAACTGACAAGGTACGGATGTAAGTCCCTTTACTGCATTTTACACGAAAAGTAAAACGTGCTAGATTCCCCTCATAAGAAATCGGACTTGTCCGCTCAAATTGATAAATGGTAACCTGACGTTCTGGACGCTCCACTTCCTGACCAGCACGCGCATACTCATAGAGCTTGCGACCATTGACCTTGACTGCCGAATACATAGGTGGAATCTGAGTAATAGGCCCAATCAGATTGGCTATCGCTTCATCGACAAGCTTTTCATCCAAGGGCGACAAAACAGGTGTCTCTGCGACCACTTCCCCACTGGCATCCTCAGTCGTCGTGGAATAGCCCAGAGTGATTTCCCCCTCATAGACCTTGCCCTCGTCCTGCATAAACTCGACCATGCGTGTCGCCTTGCCAACCGCAATCGGCAAAACACCCACCACATCTGGATCCAAGGTTCCACCATGACCAATTTTCTTGGTTCCCAAAATCTTACGCAGTTTAAAAACCGCATCATGCGAGGTCATCCCCGCTTCTTTTTTTAAGTTGATAATACCGTTCATTTTTGCTTTCTCACTCCCCCTTCAATGCTTCAAACTTCGCTTTCATGGTTGGATTTTTACGGGTCAATTTTTTGACGGAAACATCTTCCAATTTATTGTTTGCGAGTCGAAGTTGGTTTTCAGATGTAGTTAGGAATTTCTTAACCTCTTCCATGCGTTTGATGGCCTTGTCGATTTCATCAATAGCTTTACCAAAATTGGTCGAAGCTGAATTATAGTTCTTGGCAAAAGCTACTTTAAAGGCATCCAAATCTTCCTCAAAATGCGTGATATCGATATTCTGCTCCCGGACAAGTGCCAACTCCTGCTTGTATTTTAAAGAATTAAGAGCCGCATTTCGCAAGAGCCCAATCAACTGGATAAAGAATTGAGGACGGACCACATACATCTTTTCATACTCGTGACTGACATCGACAATCCCTGTGTTAAAGTAATCGTTATCTGCTTCTAACATGGTCACCAAAACAGCATACTCACAGTTCTTCTCCCGACGATCCTTGTCCAATTCCTTATAAAAATCTGCATTCTTGTGCTTTTTCTCTGTTTCGTCAGCTTCATTCTTCATCTCAAACATGATAGAAATGATTTCAACCCCATTTTCATCACATTCACGGAAGATAAAGTCCCCCTTAGATCCACGCGCAGAAACCTTGTTATCCTTTTCAAAGTAAGCATTTGGAAAGGCGAAACTACGGACCTTATTAAACTCACTCTCTGCATAGTGTTCCAAACTTTCCCCGATAGCTTTTGTAGATTGTTGGGCTTTGAAATTCTTATAGAACTCGACCTGTTCACTAGCTGCCTTGAGCTGTGCTTCATAGTTTTGTTTAACAGAAGCAAGAGAAAGCTCATTTTCTTTTTCTTGTAAGAGAAGCTGGTTTTTGACCTGATCTCGTTCTTTTTCTAGGTCAGAAAGGGTCTTTTGTAGCTGATTTTCATGTTCCAAACGCACGGTCGCCAATTGGTTTTCCAAGGCCTGTACTTCCTTGTCCTTAGCCAATAAGGCCTGATGGCTTGTCTGTTCAACCTCTTTCTTGGCCAATTCTTTTTCTGTATCAAAGTTTTGGATTTGACTCTGCAATTGAGCAATTTCTTTGTCTTTTTGAGCCAGTTTAGACTGTTGTTCATTCATGGCCTTTTGCTCAGCCAAGGCCAGTTCCTGCTTCATTCGATCATGTAGTTCCTTATCAAACTCTGCTGTTCTCACTTGAGACAAAAGTTCACCATACTGACTTTCATTTACTGTAAAGACTTCCCCACAGTTGGGACATTTGATTTCGTTCATATCGTTCCTCTTTCTAGACTTCTTTATCCATTATATCATGCCTGAGGGAAAATCAAAAACAGCGAGTCGAAACCCACTGTTTATCTTCTTTTTCTTTAAATTTTTTCCAAGGCCAAGCTCAAGTCTTCGATCAAATCCTCTACATTTTCAAGTCCGATTGACAAGCGGATTTGGTTTGGTGTGACACCTGCTGCTTCAAGGTCTTTTTCTGACAATTGACCGTGAGTGGTTGTAGCTGGATGAACAACAAGCGATTTAGCATCTGCCACGTTCGCAAGGTCAGAAAAGATTTCTAAATGATCAATTACCTTGCGTGCTTCTGCCTCCCCACCTTTGACATGGAAGGTAAAGATGGAACCCACACCTTTTGGCAAGTATTTCTCAGCCAAAGCATGGTAAGGACTGTCTGCTAGTTTTGGATAGTTGACTTTTTCTACCTTAGGATGATTGACAAGGAAATCAACAATTTTCTCAGCATTTTGAACATGGCGTTCCACACGAAGTGAAAGGGTCTCAAGGCCTTGAAGTAACAAGAATGCGTTAAATGGGGACAAGGCTGCACCTGTATCACGGAGCAATTGGACACGAACAGCGATAATAAAGGCTGCTGCACCCACATCACGAGTATAGCTCAAGTTATGATAGCTTGGGTCTTCCTCAACAAATTGAGGGAATTTCCCTGAAGCCGCCCAGTCAAAACGCCCACTATCGACAATCACTCCACCAATAGTCGTACCATGCCCACCGATAAACTTAGTCGCAGAGTGAATGGCAATATCAACACCGTGAGAAAAGACGTTAATCAAATATGGTGTAGCAAAAGTGTTGTCCGAAACGAGTGGAATCTGGTGTTTATGCGCAATCTCAGCCAATTTTTCCAAGTCAGGAATGTTAATCAAGGGATTGCCCAAGGTTTCAATTAAGACAAGCTTGGTATTGTCTTTGATCGCTGCTTTTACTTCCTCCAAATTATCCACATCGACAAAGGTTGTTGTGATCCCATAACGAGGAAGGGTTTCTTTCAAGAGATTGAAAGTCCCACCGTAAATAGTTGATGCTGCTACAACATGGTCACCAGCATGGGCAAGTGCCAAAATCGTATAAGTCACTGCAGCCATACCTGATGCGGTTGCAAGAGCTCCAACACCACCTTCCAGAGCAGCAATTCTTTCTTCAAAGGCAGCCGTTGTAGGATTTGTAATACGAGTATAGATATTCCCTGGTTTTCTCAAGGCAAACAAATCGGCACCTTCCTGCGTGTCATCAAAAACAAAGGATGTAGTCTGATAAATCGGTACTGCACGAGACTTGGTAGCTGGATCCACAACTTGACCAGCATGCAATTGTAATGTTTCAAATTTAAAATCACGAATCATAAGGCGACCTCCATATAGTTTGATTAAGGATATTGTAGCACCTTGAGTTATAGTTTACAAATATCAGTTTTCTATATTTTGATATAATAAATAACTATTACCTTATTTTAAAAATCGAAAAAAGCACGACTCAATCGTGCTCATTTTCTTAATCTACATAAGTATCTTCATTTTTATTGAGGAAGGCATATGGAAGACCCATCAAGAGGCCTCCTCCGATAAAGTTTCCGATGAAGGTTACACCCCAGTGACGAAGCATATTTCCAACACCGAAGTTGGCAATTGAGTCAGCAGCAACACTGAATTTTACAATCGCGAAAGAAGCAAAGTTCGCGGCAATGTGCTCGTTTGTTAAGAATACAAACATGTAAATCGCTGACAACACAAGCCAAAGTTTGGCACCACCATCTTTGACCAAAACAAATGAAAGAATCGCAATATTAACGAAAATATTTGCCAAAATCGCCTCAAGTAAGACTAATTCATTTGAACGGCCTAACTTCATCTCAACAACCCCTGTGATGAAACTATCGTGTGTCAGATGTGCATAAGCTGCTGAGTGGGCAAAGCCCCAACCTGCTATCAAAGCCCCGATAAGGTTGAACAAGGTACAGTAAAGTAAAATCTCAGCTGTTTTTCTCCAAGAGATTTTTTTCAAGAAACTACCTGCAGTCAAGAACATCATGTTTGATGTTACCAACTCAGCATTCAAGAAAACAATGTAGGCCAAGCCCCAAGCAAAGACAAATGGGAAGAGGAAACGTCCACTACCTGGTGCGATTTTATTAATCAAGTCAGCCCCAACTGCACCTGCAGCAGTACTGAAGGTTAAAAATGCACCTGCAAACATAGAACGAATCGCATACTTAAATTTGCTTTGGCTATAAAGACTTTCTTTCTTCTTGCAAGCAAATTCAATCTTTGAGATAAATTCTGAAGAAACCATAATAAACTCCTAAATCTTTTTTCTTGATAATTATATCACAAACTTTAGAATTAAGGAAGCGTTTTCCGTATTTCATAAAAGTTTATTTTTATGAAAATCTTAAAAAATCAGTGAAATCCATGATTTCACTGATTTGTATTAATAAAATTGTCTATACGGTTGATTGAAAGCTGTTAGGATTTCATCAGATGTTTGTGAATAATCTTTTGTTTCTTTCAAATCACCTTTTACAATAATACGTTCTGTAGCAGCAAGGTCTTCACAGGTTACTAATGTGATTTCATTGACCCCATCTCTATCATCAACCTCATCAACACGATCCGGTGTCACACGTTTGACTTCACGTATTTCATAGGTATAAACTTTATTTTTATCGGTTAGATAAATCTTCATACCATTTTTAGCATTATCTAAAGGAGAAAATAACATTTTATTAGCATTATCAACACCAAAGATATGGTGACTAGCTAGACTATAATTTCCTTCTCCCATTACTTGCTCGCGTTTCATTGTACCAGCGCCGTAGAAGAGATTAACATTATCAAGTCCTTTAAAAATCGGCAAATTCATTTCCAATTCAGGAATTGCAATTCCCCCAATAACTGGTAATTTTTGAGCATCCCATTGAGAAGCTAAAACAGCTTCCGAAGAAATCGCTTTGACCGAATCAAAATCAAAATTTCCTTCTGTATCCTGATTTTCTTCTATTTTTTCTTTTGATACCTGGCTAACTTGATACTTATTGGTATTCCAGACCATGAAAATATTTCGAATTTGCGCATTAAAAATCAAAGCCAGTGACAGTACTATCAGAAATCCTGCTAGGATATTTGTCAGCAGATTTTTTCGTTTATTTTTCTTTTTATTTTTTTGAGACATTATGCTTCACCTTCTGTTTCATTTTCTGTCCCAACTTCTTCTTTTTCTGCCGCTGCAACCGTTGTGAAGGTCACTATCTGAGCATCTTGATCCAGGCGCATTACTTTAACTCCCATAGTTGCGCGTCCTGTTTGTGAAATATTGGCAAGATTGGTTCGAATCATGACACCTGTATCAGTGATAATCATCAAATCCTCATCCCCTTGAACAGTCATAAGACCGGCCAGCAAGCCATTTTTTTCGGTAATTTTAGCTGTCTGCATTCCTTTACCACCACGACCTTTTGTTGGATATTCAGTCGCGACTGTACGCTTACCATATCCTTTTTCAGTAATGATAAGAACCTCATCTTGATCAGTAATTACGCTAGCACCAACAACTGTGTCTCCGTCACGAAGGTTAACACCTTTCACACCAGTGGCGATACGACTCATGCCACGAACGGCTGATTGATTAAAACGAACTGCATAACCAAACTTGGTACCAATGATAATATCTGTATCTTCTTCCGTCAACAAGACATTAATCAACTCATCTTCATCTTTGAGGTTCAAAGCCTTGAGACCATTCTGACGAATGTTAGCAAATTCCTTAACGCTTGTTCTCTTCACAATACCGTGACGGGTTGTAAAGAAGAGGTAAGCATCATCACTGCGATCAGACTCAACATTGATAACCGTCTGAATATTTTCGTCTTCATCCAATTTCAAGAGATTAACTACTGGTAGTCCTTTGGCCGTCCGACCATACTCAGGAATTTCATAACCTTTAAGACGATAGACACGTCCTTTATTTGTAAAGAAGAGCAGGTGATCATGGGTGCTAGTTGACACTAACTCACGAACAAAGTCGTCATCTTTCACTCCCGTTCCTTGGACACCACGACCCCCACGTTTTTGAGCAGTAAACTCAGCTTGGTCCAGACGTTTGATGTATCCCTTGTTAGAAAGCGTAATCAAGACATCCGATTCTTCAATCAAATCCTCATCTTCAAGACTCAATACTTCACCGACCATCAACTCTGTACGACGTTGGTCGCCAAACTTACGCTTGACTTCATCCAATTCTTCTTTGATGATTTGAGAAACACGTTCTGGCTTAGCAAGAATATCCGCCAAATCCGCAATCAGAGCCAAGAGGTCATCATACTCAGACTGGATCTTATCACGTTCCAAACCTGTCAAACGACGAAGACGCATATCAAGGATGGCCTGACTTTGACGTTCAGAAAGCTTAAATTTACTCATCAACTCAGCTTGTGCTTCCGCATCCGTTTCACTAGCACGGATGATACGAATCACTTCATCGATATGGTCTAGCGCAATTAAGAGACCTTCTAAGATATGAGCGCGTGCTTCCGCTTTTTCCTTATCAAAACGTGTCCGACGAACAACTACTTCTTTTTGGTGCTCGATATAAGCATCCAAAATCTGACGAAGGGATAAAATCTTCGGTACACCATTTTGGATAGCAAGCATATTGAAACCAAAGTTGGTTTGCATCTGGGTCATCTTAAAGAGGTTATTGAGGATAACATTGGCTGAGGCATCGCGCTTGACTTCAATAACAAATCGAACACCTTCACGGTTTGACTCATCACGTACTGCTGTAATCCCCTCAATGCGTTTTTCCTGAACCAAGCGAACAATATGCTCATGCACCTTGGTTTTGTTGACCATATAAGGAAATTCTGTTACAACAATGCGCTCACGGCCAGTCTTAGTTTCTTCGATTTCGGTACGAGAACGTAGGACAATAGAACCTTTACCCGTTTCATAAGCCTTATGAATGCCTGATTTCCCCATGACAAGGGCACCTGTTGGAAAATCTGGACCAGGCAAGACTTCCATCAAGTCCTTGGTAGTCACTTCAGGATTGTCCATGACCAACTTCACTGCATCAATGGTTTCACCCAAGTTATGAGGGGGAATATTGGTCGCCATCCCAACGGCAATACCAGTTGCTCCATTGACCAAAAGGTTTGGAAAACGTGCAGGCAAGACCAAGGGTTCCCGTTCATTGGCATCATAGTTATCGACGAAATCAACCGTATTCTTATTGATATCTCGAAGCATTTCTAGAGCAATCTTACTCATACGTGCCTCAGTATAACGCTGGGCGGCAGCACCATCACCATCCATGGAACCAAAGTTCCCATGACCATCTACAAGCATGTAACGGTAGCTCCACCATTGAGCCATGCGGACCATGGCTTCGTAGATAGAGGAATCCCCGTGTGGGTGATATTTACCCATGACATCCCCTGTAATACGAGCAGATTTTTTATGAGGTTTGTCTGGAGTAACACCCAATTCATTCATTCCGTAGAGAATTCGACGGTGAACAGGTTTCAAGCCATCTCGAACATCAGGAAGAGCTCGGGCTACGATAACACTCATGGCGTAATCGATAAAGCTCGTCTTCATCTCCTTTGTCAGATTGACATTCACTAAATTTTTATCCTGCATTAATAAATGCCTCATTTCACAATTAGTAAGTAACAACATTATACCATAAATTCCCATCTATTTCAGCCTCTAAACCACTAAAACGTTTACATTGAGAACTATAAGGCATATTCGTGACAAAGTTTTTTAAAAGTGATAGAATGAAGTTGTCTGGGGAAAATCCCCTAATAAAATTAAGGAGATGTTTAGAACAATGACTTCAACTAAACAACACAAAAAAGTTATCCTTGTCGGAGATGGTGCTGTAGGTTCATCTTACGCTTTTGCACTTGTTAACCAAGGAATTGCACAAGAGCTTGGAATTATCGAAATTCCACAATTGCATGAAAAAGCTGTTGGTGACGCGCTTGACCTTAGTCACGCCCTTGCCTTCACTTCACCTAAAAAAATCTATGCAGCTCAATACTCTGACTGTGCAGACGCTGACCTTGTTGTAATCACTGCAGGTGCGCCTCAAAAACCAGGTGAAACTCGTCTTGACCTTGTAGGTAAAAACCTTGCTATCAACAAATCAATCGTAACTCAAGTTGTTGAATCAGGTTTCAAAGGTATCTTCCTTGTTGCTGCTAACCCAGTTGACGTTTTGACTTACTCAACTTGGAAATTCTCTGGTTTCCCTAAAGAACGCGTTATCGGTTCAGGTACTTCACTTGACTCAGCTCGTTTCCGTCAAGCACTTGCTGAAAAACTTGATGTTGATGCTCGTTCAGTTCACGCTTACATCATGGGTGAACACGGTGACTCTGAGTTCGCTGTTTGGTCACACGCAAACATCGCTGGTGTAAACCTTGAAGAATTCCTTAAAGACACTCAAAATGTTCAAGAAGCTGAATTGATTGAATTGTTCGAAGGTGTTCGTGATGCAGCCTACACAATCATCAACAAAAAAGGTGCAACATACTACGGTATCGCAGTAGCCCTTGCTCGTATCACTAAAGCAATCCTTGACGATGAAAACGCAGTACTTCCACTTTCAGTATTCCAAGAAGGTCAATACGGAGTTGAGAACGTCTTTATCGGTCAACCAGCTGTTGTTGGTGCACATGGTATCGTTCGTCCAGTAAATATCCCATTGAACGACGCAGAAACTCAAAAAATGCAAGCATCTGCTAAAGAATTGCAAGCTATCATTGACGAAGCATGGAAAAATCCAGAATTCCAAGCAGCTTCTAAAAACTAATTTAACTATAGACAACTCCTTGAATTATCAGGGAGTTGTTTTTTCTGTATTATAGTAGGTTGAAATAAGATATGAACAAATTAATTTCTAGAAATGTTTTAGCAGCCACGACGTACTATTCTAGCTTCAATACACTATAAAAGCTAAACATTTTATGAAAGTTTTGCCTCTTTATTACCCTCTATACAAAAAAGCCTATCACACAAGCTCTAAAGCTGGATATGATAGGTTTTTATATTTTTCTTAACGTACTGTGCGGATACGCATTGTATTTGTACGAACAGCTTCTCCTACTGGTACACCAGCAACGATAACGATATCATCGCCTGACTCAACAAGACCTGCTTCTACCGCTTTACGTTCAGCGATTTCGAACATATCGTCAGTTGAAGATGGAGCATCTGTCAACATTGGGATAACACCCCAGTTCAACATCAAGCTACGTTCTGTCAATTCATCAAATGTCAATGCCAAGATGTCAGCATTTGGACGATATTTAGAGATCAAACGTGCAGTGTGACCTGTCTTAGTAAGAGTTACAACCAATTTAATGTCCATTGAGTTAGTAGCATCTTTAACAGCAGAAGCCATTACTTCTGTCTTAGAGTTACGCTCAAATGAATCTGAATCCAAACGTCCGTATTCATTAAGAAGAGTTTGAGCGTTCTTGTCGATTGTAGCCATTGTAGTTACTGACTCAAGTGGATATTTACCGTTTGCAGACTCACCTGAAAGCATTGTAGCGTCAGTACCGTCGATAACAGCGTTGAATACGTCTGATACTTCTGAACGAGTTGCACGTGGTTTTTCAGTCATTGTTTCAAGCATGTTTGTTGCAGTGATAACAACTTTACCTGCAGCATTGACTTTCTTGATAATCATTTTTTGGTAAACTGGAACCATTTCGAATGGTACTTCGATACCCATGTCACCACGAGCGATCATGATACCATCAGCCGCTTCGATGATTTCATCCAAGTTATCGATACCTTGTTGGTTTTCGATTTTAGCGAACAATTGAACATGTCCGTTTCCAGTTTCTTCACAGATTGCACGAACTTCGTTTACATCTTTAGCAGTACGTACGAATGAAATCGCGATGAAGTTGATACCTTGTTCAAGACCGAAACGGATGTCGTCGTTATCACGTTCAGCAAGAGCTGGGAAAGGAATTTTAGTGTTAGGAATGTTCACACCTTTTTGTTTAGCAATTACGCCATCATTTTCAACTTCAACTTCAAATTCACGAGTTGCATCATCTTTAGCAACAACACGAAGACCAAGTTTACCATCGTCAACCAACACTTGACGACCAACTTCAACATCATCATAGATATCAAGAGCACCAGCAACGTTCAATGCAATCACTTCACGAGTTGATTTGATTCCTTGTTTAGTTGCAACACGGATTTTTTCACCAGTTTTGTATGAATACTCTTTAGCTTCACCTTCGAACAATTCTGTACGGATTTCTGGTCCTTTTGTATCAAGAAGGAAACCAACTTTTTTACCTGCAAGTTTTTCAGCAAGTTTAACAGTTGCCATACGCTCACCTTGTTCTTGGTGGTCACCGTGTGAGAAGTTGAAACGGAATGTGTTAGCACCAGCTTCAATCAATTTAGCAATGTTTTTAGCTGAAGCTTCAACATCAAGTTTTTCACCCCAGTATCCGTCATCACCGAATTTTTTACCACCACGGATTTCTACCGCAGGTCCCAAAGTTGCAACGATTTTTACACGTTTGTTCATGATTTTTTGTGACTCCTTTATATATATGACCTTTTGGTCTTATTAACTAAATTATGAATTATGACAAGCAATTGTTCAATTGTGACAGGTCAAGATCAGCTTTGTGTGGATTATTTACAATAATCTTACCGTCTGCTGCCAAACTAAACAATGCTCCTTCTTCTGCAGTACCAAGAATTGGATTTTCAACCATTTTTTCGTTACGAATACCTACCGCAACACCACCGATACCTTTTTTAAGAAGTTTAACGGCATGGGCACCCATACGTGACGCCAATACACGGTCACGCGCAGTTGGAGAACCACCACGTTGAATATGTCCAAGTTCTGTCACACGAAGATCGGTCGTATCTCCAGCTTCTTTTAGTTTTTGAGCAAATTCATCTGCTGACATAACACCTTCTGCCAAAACGATGATATTGTGTCTTTTACCACATTCATAGCCAGCTCTGATGCTTTCTACGATATCTTCAATTTTGAAGTCTTCTTCAGGGATGATAATTTCATCAGCACCAGTTGCGATACCAGCCCAAAGAGCGATATCACCAGCGTTACGCCCCATAACTTCGATGACAAAAGTACGACGGTGACTTAATGATGTATCACGAATCTTATCGATAGCGTCCATAGCAGTCGTAACCGCTGTGTCAAAACCGATTGTGAAGTCAGTACCAACGATATCGTTATCAATTGTACCTGGAAGACCGATAGCTGGGAAACCATGCTCAGTCAAACGCATAGCGCCGTGGTAAGAACCGTCACCACCGATAACAACTACACCTTCAATGCCGTGTTTTTTCAATTGCTCAATCCCTTTAAGTTGCCCTTCAAGTTGAGCGAACTCTGGGTAACGAGCTGAGTGAAGGAAGGTACCACCACGAGAAATGATGTTTCCTACTGAAGCCGCATTTAAGGGATGAATTTCACCGGCAACCATACCAGCATATCCGTCATAGATACCAAACACTTCCATTCCTTCTGAAATTGCTTGACGAACAACTGCACGGATAGCAGCGTTCATACCAGGGGCGTCTCCACCACTAGTCAAAACAGCAATACGTTTCATATTGGTTATGCTCCTTTTTCTTTTAACATTCTTATTGATTATACCACATTTGATTTTAAAATTCTTCTATTTTCCGTATTTTTAGCGATAAATCGTTTTCATAACGATTTCATTCAATTTCGCTTCTAATTCATTGGATTTAGCTACAAAATGATGGGGAGAAACGATTGTTTTCTGTTCCTCTTCATACCTGATGATGACTGGGATTGGACCTTTATATTGGTCTAAAATACGTGAAATTTCTTGATCCGAATCATGATTCTTCACCTGTATCCAAAAGCGTTCAGCAACTGCTTCTCTTATTTCTTGTGCAATCATTTGCAGACGACCATCACGTGACTGGATTTTCCCTTTTATATAGTAGAAAGCTCCCTCTTTTATTTCCTGCCCAACCTGACGATATAAGTCTGAAAAGAGAGTGACATCCAATTTTTTCTTACTATCATCCACCTGTAAGAAAGCCATGTTTTCACCCTTTTTGGTACGAATTACTTTTATCTTCTGAACTTCAACCAAAATAATAGCGTAGCTATTTTCTGACAAATTCCCAATTGGGGTAATCGGGTAAATAGCCTTATTTGCAATAGCTTGCAGTGGGTGTTTGCTGACACCTATCCCTAAAAGCTCTTGTTCCATATAGAATTTTTCTTGCTCTGTCCAATCTTCCGATTCCTGCCAACTATAAATAGTATCTCCAAACAAACTTCCCAACTCTTTTACAAATTCAAATAGATTAGCTATGTTATTAAATACTTTTTGACGATTTTTTTCAAATGAATCAAAAAGACCGACTTTTACCAAAGGTTCTAGCAGAGGAAGTTTCAGATAATTCTCAGGTAATTTAGCTATAAAATCTTCAATGTTAGAATAAGGTCTATGTTCAATAATCCAAAGAGCCAAATCCTTGCTGAGTCCCTTAATCGATTTCAAACCTAGATAGATAGACTTGTTGGCAATTTTATCGTGATAGGGAATAGTATTGATGGACAATGGGGCTACTTCAAAACCTGCTTCAAGTGCATCTATTAAGTAATCACTGTTGGCAGAATTCAACATAACCTGATAAAAAATGGCTGGATAATGCGTTTTGAAATAAGCCAACTGGAAGGCCAAGGCTGAGTAGGCATAGGCATGAGATCTATTAAATCCATAACCTACAAACTTCTCCATGACATCAAAGACCTGCTCTGCCTTTTCCGCAGTATGACCAGCATCTAATGAACCTTGAATAAAAGAAGCCCTCATCTCATGCATGGCAGAGGCATCCTTTTTCCCCATAGCCCGACGCAAAATATCGGCTTTCCCAAGACTAAATCCGGCAAACCGCTGAGCTACCTGCATAACCTGCTCCTGATAGAGCATGATACCATAGGTTGGAGCCAAAATATCCTCCAGTACTGGATCTAGAATAGTCACTTCTTCCTGCCCATGCTTTCTTGCCACAAAATTATTGATATAGTCACTAGCACCCGGTCGATTTAGAGAAGTAGTTGCTACGACATCCTCAAAACAGACTGGTTGCACACGTTTGAGCAAGCGAATGGCACCCGGTTGCTCAAATTGAAAGATACCTTTTGTATTGCCAGAGGCAAATAAAGCTAACGTTTCTTTGTCTTCCAAATCGATTTCTTCAATTTTAAGGTGAATACCTTCTGTTTCAGCAAGCAACTCTTGCATCTTCTGGACAAAGGTCAAATTTCTCAGTCCCAGAAAGTCCATTTTCAAAAGCCCACTAGCTTCAACTCCATGAGCATCATACTGAGTCAGTGGAATTTCATCACCATGCTTCAGAGGAATATAGTTGGTCAAATCCTGGTCGCTAATCACAACACCAGCCGCATGGACAGAGGTTTGTCTTGGATAGCCCTCAATCTTGCAAGCAATCTCAAAGGCTTTTTGGTATTCTAACTTACTATTGATTTGCTGACGAAACTGGAGATTGCCCTCATAAGCCGACTTGAGATTATCACGAAAACTGATTTTCTTGGTAATTGCAGATAATTCATACTCTGGAACACCAAAGCGTTTCAAGACATCACGCAGAGCTTGCTTGGCACCAAAAGTAGAAAAAGTAACGATTTGTGCCGCATGTTTACTACCATATTTATTACCAACATATCTGATAAAATCTGGACGATAAATATCAGGAATATCAATATCAATGTCAGGCATGGTATAGCGTTCACGATTGAGGAAACGTTCAAAAATCAGATTTTTCTCTACTGGGTCAATCCCTGTAATGTCTAAAGCATAGGAAACCAAGCTACCAACTGCGGAACCTCGTCCCATTCCCATATAATAGCCATTCGAACGTCCGAAACGCAGCAAATCCCAGACAACCAAGAAATAATCATCAAAGCCCATATCATGAATAACAGCCAATTCTTGGTCTAGTCGATCTTGATATTCTTTACTAGACAACCCCTTCTGAACAAGCCCCAGTTCAGCACGTTCTCTCAACTCTTCTACTGCTGGTCTAGCAGGGTTAAAACGAGGCAGTTTCAAACTCGTATCCAAATCATAAGAAATGCCTGAAATCAGCTTTTCTAAATTGTCCAAGGCTTGAGGAAAACGTTCTTGGAATAATTTCTCTAAAGAACTTGCTGATATAAAGACATCTTGTCGTGAACGCAAGGGAACTTCTCTGAGGGGTAGGTTTTCTTTAATCGCTGTTAAGACTTGTAGAACTTCTCTATCCCTGCTTTCAAAGGCATCGACCCGATAAAGGGGCAAGATTGGATGATGAAATTCGCTTGTCAGTGTTTCTGGATAAACTCCAATATAATAATCACAGCCTAGATTTAGCGACTCAATCTCTTCAAAATAAGGCACAATGACTGCAATATCCTCCAGATACTGGGACAGGACTGACCAACTTTTCTCCCCCTGCATCTTGGCTGTTGAAAGCTTCATCAACTGCTGATAGCCCACACTAGATAAAGCTAAAAAGCGCAAATTCACTTCCTGAGCATCCACAAATACAGTCATTTCAAGCCCTAGTAAAGGATGAATGCCGTATTTTTTTGTAATCTCTAGAAAGTCGAAAGCCCCATAAAGATTGTCAATATCCATCATAGCCAAATGAGTGTAGCCATATTCTTTAGCTGCTCTCACATACTTTTCAATCGAAATGACGCTTTCCATAAAACTATAGACTGTTTTTGTATCTAGTTGTGCGATCAATTTACACTTCTCCTCTATCCTTCTCACTATATTATACCATTTTCACCTATAAAAGGCTGCTCTTGAGAAACATTTCATCAGCTTACTAATTTACTTTTTATTCATTTGTATTTTTGTCATCGTTTTTTATATTTATACTATATTATATATAAAAATAGAAAACATATAATATAAATCTCCTAGAATTTTTATATTATACCTATTATATCTATTATTACACTGTTCTCTATATTGAATTTAGCACTTTATTCATTTTTATTGGATTATTTCCTTTTACAGTTAACAATTCCCTTTCTGCTTTTTTTTTGATATAATAACCTTAACTATCATTCTATATGGAGGTTCTATGCGTTTTAATCAATATAGTTATATCACTTTTCCAAAAGAAAATATCTTATCTGAACTAAAAAAATATGGCTTTGATTTACAAAACACAGCCAATCCCAAGGAATTACTGGAAACTTTTTTACGTCGCTTCTTTTTCACTTATGAGAACACCGACTATCCACTCTCCTGCTTAGCTATAGATAAAGAAACTAACATATTAACTTTTTTCAAATCTGACAAAGACTTGACAGCAGATATTTTTTATACTGTTGCTTTTCAACTTTTAGGCTTTTCTTATTTGGTTGACTTCGAAGACAGTGAAGCTTTTCGTAAAGAGACTGGATTTCCTATTGTATACGGTGACTTGATTGAAAATCTCTATCAGTTACTCAATACTCGCACCAAAAAGGGGAATACCCTGATTGATCAACTTGTTAGTGATGGTCTTATTCCTGAGGATAATGACTATCACTACTTTAACGGCAAAAGTTTAGCAACTTTTTCCAGCCATGATGTCATTCGTGAAGTGGTTTACGTTGAGTCTCGTGTCGATACTGACCAAAAAGGTCTTCCAGACTTAGTCAAGGTCAGCATTATTCGTCCTCGTTTTGATGGAAAAATCCCTGCCATCATGACAGCCAGCCCTTATCATCAGGGAACCAATGACAAGGCAAGCGATAAGGCTCTCTACAAGATGGAGGGCGAGCTTGAGGTTAAACCTGCTCATAAGATTGAACTAGAGGAACCTCAACTCAATCTCGTCCAACCTCAAGGTCAAGCTGAGCTTGTGGCTGAAGCTGAGGAAAAGCTAAGTCACATCAACTCTAGCTATACACTCAACGACTACTTCCTTCCACGAGGTTTTGCTAATCTCTATGTGTCAGGTGTTGGTACCAAAGACTCTACTGGTTTCATGACTAACGGAGACTACCAACAAATCGAAGCTTATAAAAATGTCATCGACTGGCTCAATGGCCGTTGCCGTGCCTTTACTGACCACACGCGCCAACGTCAAGTCAAGGCTGACTGGTCAAATGGAAAAGTAGCCACAACTGGACTTTCTTATCTAGGTACCATGTCCAATGGTCTTGCGACTACAGGAGTCGATGGTTTAGAGGTTATCATTGCTGAGGCTGGCATTTCTTCATGGTACAACTACTACCGTGAAAACGGTCTGGTGACTAGCCCAGGTGGTTATCCAGGTGAGGACTTTGACTCCCTTGCTGAACTAACCTATTCTCGTAATCTCTTGGCTGGCGACTATATCCGTGGCAATGAAGCTCACCAAGCTGACTTAGAAAAAGTGAAAGCTCAGCTAGACCGAAAAACTGGGGACTATAACCAGTTTTGGCAGGACCGGAACTATTTGCTCAATACCCATAATGTAAAAGCAGAGGTTGTCTTTACTCATGGTTCTCAGGATTGGAATGTCAAACCACTTCATGTTTACCAGATGTTCCATGCTCTTCCTGCACATATCAACAAGCATCTCTTTTTCCATAATGGTGCCCATGTTTACATGAACAATTGGCAATCAATTGACTTCCGTGAATCCATGAATGCCTTATTAACCAAGAAATTATTGGAACAAGAAACAGATTTTCAGCTTCCGACCATTATCTGGCAGGACAATACCGCTCCTCAGACTTGGTTATCACTTGATACCTTCGGTGAGCAAGATAACTTTGAAACCTTCTCACTTGGTCAAGAAGAGCAAGTTATTCAAAACCAGTACTCAGATAAGGATTTTGAGCGCTATGGTAAAACCTACCAGACCTTCAATACGGAACTCTATCAAGGGAAAGTCAATCAGATTACTATTGACCTTCCTGTGACTAAGGATCTTCACTTGAACGGTCGTGCCCAACTTAATCTTCGTATCAAATCCAGTACAAATAAGGGGCTCTTATCTGCCCAACTGCTAGAATTTGGACAGAAGAAATACCTACAACCTTATCCAGCTATTTTAGGTTCTAGAACCATTGATAATGGACGCTACTACATGTTGGAAAATCTTAACGAATTGCCTTTTCGTGAAAATGCACAACGCGTCGTGACAAAAGGTTACCTTAATTTACAAAATAGAAATAATTTACTGTTAGTAGAGGATATTACTGCAGATGAATGGATGGATGTGCAATTTGAACTGCAACCTACTATTTATAAGCTAAAAGAAAAAGATACTCTTCGTTTAATCCTCTATACGACTGACTTTGAAATCACCATCCGTGACAATACCGACTATCACTTGACTGTCGACCTCACTCAGTCCACGCTTACCATACCTTGCTAAAAGGAGTTACATTATTATGAATAAATCAGAACACCGCCACCAACTCATACGCGCTCTTGTCGCAAAAAACAAGATTCATACACAGGCTGAATTGCAGTCCCTTCTTGCTGAGAACGACATTCAAGTGACCCAGGCAACCCTCTCACGCGATATCAAAAATATGAACCTATCAAAAGTCCGCGAAGAAGATAACGCTTATTATGTTCTTAATAATGGTTCCATCTCAAAATGGGAAAAACGTTTGGAAAACTATATGGAAGATGCCCTCATCATGCTGCGACCTATTCAGCACCAAGTCCTACTCAAAACTCTTCCTGGTCTAGCACAATCGTTCGCTACAATTATTGATGCTCTTGATTTCCAATATATTATCGCAACCCTTTGTGGTGATGATGTTTGCCTTATCATCTGTGAAGATACAGATGCTGCTCAAAAGTGCTTTGAAGAACTGAAAAAATTCGCCCCACCATTTTTCTTTGGTGAATAAACAGAAAGAGAAATCTATCTCGTACTCAAATACAAAAGCTCCCCCTGTAGTTTCTAG
>NZ_VMLG01000025.1:0-6064 GCF_013276565.1 Streptococcus sp. 53 | reverse complement strand
TTACTTTGAGAAGTTACGTAAAAAAGAAACTAACATAGAAAAACAATGCCCGTACTTGCAATTCAACTCAAATAGTTATATAATAGGTTTGTTGAAAGGTGATTTGTAGTGATTCAAGTTACTCTTTTCACAATAAAAATTTCATGATTTTCATAAGGAGGAAATCACTAATGGTAGTTAAAGTTGGTATTAACGGTTTCGGACGTATCGGTCGTCTTGCTTTCCGTCGTATCCAAAACGTAGAAGGTGTTGAAGTTACTCGTATCAACGACCTTACAGATCCAGTCATGCTTGCACACTTGTTGAAATACGACACAACTCAAGGTCGTTTCGACGGTACTGTTGAAGTTAAAGAAGGCGGATTTGAAGTTAACGGTAAATTCATCAAAGTTTCTGCTGAACGTGATCCAGAACAAATCGACTGGGCTAACGACGGTGTAGAAATCGTTCTTGAAGCTACTGGTTTCTTTGCTAAGAAAGCAGCTGCTGAAAAACACTTGCACGCTGGTGGAGCTAAAAAAGTTGTTATCACTGCTCCTGGTGGAAACGACGTTAAAACAGTTGTATTCAACACTAACCACGACGTTCTTGACGGTACTGAAACAGTTATCTCAGGTGCTTCATGTACTACAAACTGCTTGGCTCCTATGGCTAAAGCTCTTCAAGATAACTTTGGTGTTGTAGAAGGATTGATGACTACTATCCACGCTTACACTGGTGACCAAATGATCCTTGACGGACCACACCGTGGTGGTGACCTTCGCCGTGCTCGCGCTGGTGCTGTAAACATTGTTCCTAACTCAACTGGTGCTGCAAAAGCTATCGGTCTTGTAATCCCAGAATTGAACGGTAAATTGGACGGAGCTGCTCAACGTGTTCCTGTTCCAGCAGGTTCTGTAACTGAGTTGGTAGCAGTTCTTGAAAAGAACGTTACTGTTGACGAAGTGAACGCAGCTATGAAAGCAGCTTCAAACGAATCATACGGATACACTGAAGATCCAATCGTATCTTCAGATATCCTAGGTATGTCTTACGGTTCATTGTTTGACGCAACTCAAACTAAAGTTCTTGACGTTGACGGTAAACAATTGGTTAAAGTTGTATCATGGTACGACAACGAAATGTCATACACTGCACAACTTGTTCGTACTCTTGAATACTTCGCAAAAATCGCTAAATAATTCTTGAGTCGATAGAAAAGCAAGGCCTCTGGTCTTGCTTTTTAAATATTTAAAAATGGATGACACAATCATCCATTCTTTTTTATTTCTCTTTCGAAAGTATCTGAAAGGGCAGTGAAGCTTAATTTTTCTAATGTAAGTGGATGGGTAAAGGAAAGTCGAAAGGCATGAAGCATAAGTCGATTTGATTTTCCTTTACTATTATAGAGAGGGTCGCCTAAAATAGGGAAGTTATGATGCGAAAGGTGCACACGAATCTGATGGGTTCGCCCGGTCTTTAGTTTGCAACGAACCAAGGAAGTTTTGTTTGGGAATTGCTTTAATCTGCTTACATTTGTTTCAGCATATTGCCCATTTTTTGTATCAACTACTCGTTTTCTGCGGTCATGGCGATCACGTCCGATTTTGTCCCTGAAAACAAGCTCTTTGCTGCTGATATTTCCATCAACTAGTGCCCAGTATTCCCTAGAAATCTCTTTTTTCTCCAGTAAGCGATTGAGAATAGTCAGGATAAAAGGATTTTTGGCAAAGAGAACCAAACCACTGGTTTCCATGTCCAGACGATGAACGACATAGCAGGTTTGGCCAACATAGGCACTGACATGGTTAAGAAGGGCGATTTCGTTTGGCTGATTACCATGCGTTTTCATCCCCTCTGGTTTGTTCACAATAATCAAGTGTTGATCTTGATAAACTTCCTGAATGAGGTTTGGGTTGCCCCAAGGAATTTCTTTTTCGGGATAATCTTCTTCGTCAAAAGTCAATTGGCAAACATCTCCAGGCTTCACCGTCTCGTTCCAATGAACTTCTCGCTGATTAATCAAAATGTGTTTCTTGATTCTCAAAAAATGACGGATTTTTCTAGGGATGAGGAGTTGTTCCTCAAGTAATTGCTTTACCGTCATTTGAGGTAGAGAGTCTGGTAAAGTAAAAGTGAATTTCATACAGATATTGTAACAAAAAAAGCCTTATTTGGATAGGAAATAGCTAAATTCTTGTCTTCCTATGATGAAGATGATAAAATAAACGCATGAAATTAGATAAATTATTCGAGAAATTTCTTTCTCTTTTTAAAAAAGATACAAGTGAACTAGAGGATTCTGATTCTACTAGTTTACGTCGCTCTCGAAGTGATAGAAAAAAATTAGCCCAAGTGGGTCCAATTCGAAAATTCTGGCGTCGCTATCATCTAACAAAGATTGTCCTTATACTAGGTTTGAGTGCAGGCTTGCTAGTTGGAACCTATTTGTTTGCTGTAGCCAAGTCAACCAATGTCAATGATTTGCAAAACGCCTTGAAAACTCGGACTATCATTTTTGACCGTGAAGAAAAGGAGGCTGGTGCCTTGTCTGGTCAAAAGGGAACCTACGTTGAATTGACTGCTATCAGTAAAAATTTGCAGAATGCCGTTATTGCGACAGAAGACCGTTCCTTCTATAAAAATGACGGGATTAACTATGGTCGTTTCTTCTTGGCTATTGTCACTGCTGGTCGTTCAGGTGGTGGCTCTACTATTACCCAACAGCTGGCTAAAAATGCCTATCTGTCGCAGGATCAAACTGTTGAGAGAAAAGCGAAAGAATTTTTCTTGGCTTTAGAATTGACTAAAAAATATAGCAAGGATCAGATCCTAACCATGTACCTTAACAATGCCTATTTTGGAAATGGTGTGTGGGGTGTAGAAGATGCGAGTAAGAAATACTTTGGAGTTTCTGCATCAGAAGTGAGTCTGGATCAAGCTGCGACTCTGGCAGGGATGCTGAAGGGACCGGAATTGTATAATCCTTTGAATTCCGTACAAGATTCGACTAATCGTCGCGACACTGTCTTACAAAATATGGTTGCAGCAGGATATATTGATAAAAACCAAGAAACCGAAGCTGCAGAAGTTGATATGAATTCTCAATTGCACGATAAGTATGAAGGGAAAATCTCAGATTACCGCTATCCTTCTTACTTTGATGCGGTGGTTAATGAAGCTGTTTCCAAGTATAATCTAACAGAGGAAGAAATTGTCAATAATGGCTACCGCATTTACACAGAGCTGGATCAAAACTACCAAGCAAATATGCAGGTTGTCTATGAAAATACAGTGCTATTTCCGAGGGCAGAGGATGGAACATTTGCTCAATCAGGAAGTGTCGCTCTCGAACCGAAAACAGGGGGAGTTCGTGGAGTTGTCGGTCAAGTTGCTGGCAATGATAAAACGGGATTCCGGAATTTCAACTATGCAACCCAATCGAAACGTAGCCCTGGTTCTACAATTAAGCCTTTAGTTGTTTATACGCCAGCAGTTGAAGCAGGCTGGGCTTTGAATAAGCTCTTGGATAACCATACCATGCAGTATGACAGCTATAAGGTTGATAACTATGCAGGGATCAAAACGAGTCGAGAAGTTCCCATGTATCAAGCCTTGGCAGAATCGCTTAATCTACCTGCTGTTGCCACTGTTAATGATTTGGGCCTTGATAAGGCTTTTGAGGCGGGCGAAAAATTTGGACTCAACATGGAAAAGGTCGACCGTGTTCTTGGTATTGCCTTGGGAAGTGGCGTCGAAACCAACCCTCTTCAAATGGCTCAAGCATATGCTGCCTTTGCAAATGAAGGTTTAATGCCGGAAGCACATTTTATTAGTAGAATTGAAAATGCTAGTGGGCAAGTTATTGCGAGCCATAAAAATTCACAAAAACGGGTGATTGATAAGTCTGTAGCTGACAAGATGACTAGTATGATGTTGGGTACATTCACTAACGGAACCGGTATTAGTTCATCGCCTGCAGACTATGTCATGGCAGGGAAAACTGGTACAACTGAAGCAGTTTTCAATCCGGAATACACAAGTGACCAGTGGGTAATTGGTTATACTCCGGATGTGGTGATTAGTCATTGGCTTGGTTTTCCGACCACTGATGAAAATCACTATCTAGCAGGATCTACTTCAAATGGTGCAGCCCATGTCTTTAGAAACATTGCCAATACCATTTTACCTTATACACCAGGAAGTACCTTCACAGTTGAAAATGCATATAAGAAAAACGGAATTGCACCAGCTAACACAAAAAGACAAGTACAAACCAATGATAATAGCCAGACAGATGATAATTTGTCTGATATTCGAGGACGTGCGCAAAGTCTAGCAGATGAGGCTAGTCGGGCTATCTCGGATGCGAAGATTAAGGAAAAGGCTCAAACAATATGGGATTCGGTAGTCAATCTATTTCGCTAAGATGCTTGTCAAAGCCTAGCTTTCTTGTTATAATAGATAAGATGGAGGCGTTATGGCACTAAAAAAAGCAAGCCTAGCTTGTGCGGTTTGTGGTTCGAGAAACTATTCAATCAAGATTAGTGGAAACCCCAAGCCTACACGACTAGAAGTAAATAAATTTTGTAAGCATTGTGGCAAATACACTACACACAGAGAAACGAGATAGGAGAGAGCGATGCGTTTTATTGGAGATATTTTTAGACTTCTTAAAGACACAACATGGCCAACTCGCAAGGAAAGCTGGAGAGATTTTCGTTCTATCATGGAATACACAGCTTTCTTTGTAGTAATTATTTACATTTTTGACCAGTTGATTGTTTCAGGTTTGATTCGATTTATTAACATTTTTTAGAAGAGTAGTGAAAGTACACTAAAAATCTTCTATTTATGAAAGGAAATATCATGGATAGTTTTGATAAAGGATGGTTTGTCTTACAAACTTATTCTGGTTATGAAAATAAGGTAAAAGAAAATCTATTACAACGTGCACAAACCTACAATATGTTGGATAATATTCTACGCGTTGAAATTCCAACACAAACAGTGCAAGTTGAAAAAAATGGAAAGAGAAAAGAAGTAGAAGAAAATCGCTTTCCAGGTTATGTTCTTGTAGAAATGGTCATGACAGATGAAGCTTGGTTTGTTGTGCGAAACACACCAAACGTTACAGGATTCGTAGGATCTCATGGGAACAGATCAAAACCAACACCATTATTGGAACAAGAAATTCGTGACATTTTGGTATCTATGGGACAAACTGTTCAAGAATTTGATTTCGATGTTGAGGTTGGTCAAACCGTACGTATTATTGATGGTGCTTTTGCAGACTATACTGGTAAAATTACAGAGATTGATAACAATAAAGTGAAGATGATTATCTCTATGTTTGGTAATGACACAGTAGCAGAAGTAAACCTAAACCAAATCGCAGAATTATAACCCTAAGAGAGGCAAGACCTCTCTTTTTTGTGCAGTTGAGGAGCTAAAGGGAACAGAATGGATGAAATGTGTCAAAAGTGTTTCTGAATCTGTTAGACTGTACACAGAAAGGGGAAGATTATGATTAAAGAATTGTATGAAGAAGTCCAAGGAATTGTATACAAGTGTAGAAATGAATATTACCTTCATTTGTGGGAGCTATCGGATTGGAACCAAGAAGGCATGCTCTGCTTACATGAATTGATTAGTAGAGAAGAAGGACTGGTAGACGATATTCCACGTTTAAGGAAATATTTCAAAACCAAGTTTCGAAATCGAATTTTAGATTATATCCGTAAGCAAGAAAGTCAAAAACGGAGATATGATAAAGAACCATATGAAGAAGTAGGTGAGATTAGTCATCGTATAAGTGAGGGAGGTCTCTGGCTAGATGACTATTATCTCTTTCATGAAACCCTAAGAGATTATAGAAACAAACAAAGTAAAGAGAAACAAGAAGAACTAGAACGCGTCTTAAGAGATGAACGCTTCCGAGGGCGTCAAAGAGTCCTAAAGGACTTACGTATTGTGTTTAAGGAGTTTGACATCCGTACCCATTAGGAAGTCATGCAAAAAAGTAAAAAAATTTTAAAAAAGGTGTTGACAAAGTTAGAAAAGACTGTATAATAGTAAGAGTTGA
>NZ_VMLG01000024.1:0-42178 GCF_013276565.1 Streptococcus sp. 53 | reverse complement strand
CATAAATAGTACACAGCTTGCTAATCCTTTGAAACCAGTGGACTTCTAGCATGTCAACCAAAAGTGAATACGAGATTGAATACGACTCTACTTTTAGCTGGAGCGGATGAAATCCATAAGCTGATTAACGACTTCAACACGTTGATTATCGTTGATGTGGGTATACATGTCAAGGGTAGTTTGAACATTATTATGACCTAATCTGTCCGAAATAATTTTGGCTGTAACACCAGCTTCAAAGAGGAGAGAAGCGTGTGTATGTCTAAACCCGTGAGGCGAAATTTTTTTAAGATTATTGTGTTTACGAAAGAATCTTAAAAGTTTCACTTTCATAGTTGCAGCTAAAAGCCATCCCCCGCTATTGTTCGTAAAAATATAATTCGAATCATGTTTATAAGGCATACCAGCCTGGAAATATTCTTTTATTTGTTGACGTTTCCAGAATTTTAATACATTCAGAGTTTCATCATCTAAGGTGATAACCCTCTTACTCCTTTTGGTTTTAGGATCCTGAACAGTTTGCTTGTCACCAATTACGACAGCCGTCCGAGAAATATCCAATCGTTTATTTTCAAAGTCAACATCTGACCACATGAGTCCAATAGCTTCTCCAGTTCTCAATCCAGAAAAAGCGAGCAAGTGGAAAAAAGTGTAGTCTACTGGTTTGCAATTTGCTTTGTAAACTTTAAGGAACTTGGTTAGTTCCTGCTTTGTATAGTAGTTTTCTTTGCCCTTTAAGGGTCTATTTTTAGGCTTGATAATCTTGTCTAAGGGATTTGACTTAATAATGTCAATAGAAGTGGCATACTTGAAAATACGGCTGATGACAGAGTAGTAATTGGCATAGAGGATATAGCGATTACTTAACTTGATAGCAACCTTCTGACAATAAGCTACACTGATCTGTTGAATCTTCATATCTGTAAAATATGAGTCAATCATAACATCAAGTTTCTTCTTAACGTTCTGATAAGTTGTTGGTTTTACAGTGCTCTTATAGCTATCAAGCCATAGTTCAGCGACTTCAGCGAAAGTAGGATTCTGGAAATCTTCGTTGTTTGAAAAACCATTCTCTTCAACATCTAAGAGAAGGTCACGTTCGGCTGCTTTAGCTTCTTTAATGGTTTTAAAACCACGGCGTGTTGTACGCTTTTCTTTTCCAGTAGCAGGGTCTATACCCAGATATGTTTGAAAGAGATATCTAGTCTCTCCTTTTTTTGTAAGGTATTTTTTTATCATAAAAAGTCCTTTCTTTTCGATTGCTTGCCCGCATAGTTGAAAAGGTGTAGAACTTATGATAAACTATAGTTGTATTTTTTTATCATCCTTTCCATTGCTTGCTTGATGGAAAGTTTAATCCTCACACTCGAAGATTGCCGTCGGAGAGTGTGGGGATTTTTTGTTTAGACGATAGGAATAAGTTCACCGCCTATTTGTTGGTTTATATAATCTCTATCTTCTGGATATTTCAACAGATAGGAGTTGATAGCTTCCATAATCTGGAAGTTCAATAATCCCACTGGTGATACCGGACCCCAAGTTTTGAATAAGGTTAGGGAAAATATGAGTGTTCTCAAGCCGTTTTGTCCTTGCCCATTCTTGTAATCTTCTTCTGTGATGTGCAATCGATTGTGAAAGAATTTATTGTAATTGATTTTGTTCTTTTCTGTTGTGAAGTTATAAACTCTTCCAAGATGGGCACATCTGTTCCGATAGGAGAGTAAGAAGTAAAATACATTGATAAACAATTGTTTAATATCATTATCTATATTTTCTTTGTCTAGTCCTGTCATGCGCTGGATAACTTCTGTCTTTATATGCGACTTTTGTAGTTTATAAAAAGTGATTAGGTGACCAAAAGTCATCCCTTTAACAAGAATCCAAGGCGGCACGTTGCCATGCTTTTCTCGATAATGTTTATATGGTTGAGTCTTATCTTGGGTGATTTTATAACATTTACGTAGAAACTTAGATCGTTCAGACTCTTTGAATTTTTTAGCACCTCGTTCATAGTTCTCTCTTTGAAGGTATTTATTTTGGTCTGCAGTGTAATGTTCTGCGACTACGTAGGAAAGAATGGTTCTAAGATGAGCCTCGATTTCTTGTAATGCTAGATTGATATTTGTTCGTATGCTTTTATCCATGAGGAAAAAGTCTACGAGTTTTTCAAATGTTGCGCCCTCTTTAAATTTCTCTCCTTGTTCAATACCAATTTCTTTATAGCCGTTTATGATTTCGTAATAGCTGTATGTCGATAAAATGCTGATTGCCCTGTTTTCATCTCGGATGGTAAGCCCTCGAGATTTTAGGAGTTCTATCTGCTCTCGAAATGTTTTAAAAGGTTTTGTTTCCATATCTCTCCTCCGTAAATCAAAAAGAGCCTCTGTATAGATACAAAGACTCTTCTAGGCTCCCAGGGGGGAGCATTCACTTAGATTAATTTCATTATAGAGTCTTTTGTTGTTTTTGTCAAGTTTTTTGTTAATTTTATTTTTATTATTGCCAACTATTTCCAAAATGGAAACAGTTAGCTTCATTCCCTTCTATACACTCCAACAACTGCATAAATCTTGATGTGTGTGTCTTCGGCTGGTGGGAAGTCTAGGATGATGTCTTCGTACTTGTCATTGAGCGATACTAGGCGTAAGCGTCCGTTTTCGGTGTATATCTTCTTAAAGTAAGAACGGTCTCCGTATGCGATAACTGCTAAATCTCCGTTGTAGGTGGTCAGTCCTTTGTCTACTAAATAGAGAATGTCTCCGTCTTGATAGTCAGGTTGCATGGAGTCTCCGCTGACCTTAGTTGCAATATCGTGATGTGGTGGTTGCTGGTCAACCTCTATAGTCTCTCTATCTGTATCATCGTAGCCAAATCCATAGTTAAATCCACAAGCTGCTGCCGTCTCAGATACTACCTCAACTTGGTACAAGCTGATAACTTCCGATACTTCGTTTATCTTCGTTTCTTCTTCGTTTTTCTGCTCGTCTAGTTGCCTCTCGGCAAAGGTCAGGACTTTGCTCTGTCTAGGCGGTTCTAGTTGGTCGTAGATGGATTGGATTTGGGAAGAGGTAGGGAGCTGAGTAGATTCATTTTGAGAAGGGAAAAAATCGTCTATTGAAACACCAAAAATATCGCAAAGTTCAAAGAGCATATCTTGGTTGGCTTTCCTATCCCCTTTTTCATATCTACTAATAGTTTGTTTAGTAGTGTTTAATCTTTTGGCAAGTTCATCTTGGGTGAATCCAGCTGACTTACGAAACGTCTTAATTTGCGTTCCTATATACTTTTTTAAATCCATTTTACTCACCTCTATTTCTATAGTTGTTATAAGTAGATTATATAAAAAAGTCACCGAAAGCGCAACTTTTTTTATTTTTTAATTAAAAAACTGTTGACAAGTCACCAAAATGGTGATATACTATAATCAAGCTTAAGGGAAAGGAGGTAAGGCAAATGATGGAACACATCATAAAAAGCCTAGCAACCAAGGACACCACAACCGTCATCTTGGTACTAGGCTTAATCAGAGAAGCACGTTTGTGGCACAAACAAATATTAGAACACAAACGTAAGCTTCAAAACAAAAAGTAGAGAAAGGGGCGACGCCCCAACCTCTACTTGATAGTGTACCATCATTTGCCGTGAAAAGCAATGGATGAAAATGTTGGCTTGATAATCCTAGCAGGATTTGTGATTGTATCTTTTACTATCCGTCAGATAGTGAAGTACCGATGTGATAAAAAAGATAAGGAGTAGAAAAATGAACGAATTAGAAACTCTAAAGGAAGAGATAGAAAAAAATGTAGCCATGGTAAATTACCTCAAAGGCTACATTAAGGGATTAGAAGAAAGGTTAGTTCGTCTAGAGCAAGCTAATTAGTATTATTAGGAGAAAATACGTTAGGGTATTTATTCTGCAACTCAAAGAATTTCTCTAGTTTTTCAGGATTTTGGAAGGCCATCATGATAATATCTTCTTGAGTTGTAGAATGATTAGTCTTTGAAATATTTTTCACTTCATGTGACAATTTTTCGACAGCGTCATAAATATTGTTAATTGTAGATGTTAATTGCGAGAATTCTTGAGTTGTAACGTAGTCTTTTTCATCATTATTTTTATTTTTCAATGTTGAAAAATCTAAAGTTTCCTCGGTTTTTTGAATTCGTTCAATAGTTTTTTGAACAGAATCAAGCATATTTGTACCGCTGGCATTTTTTAAATCATACTGAATGATATTGATTGTCCGAATATCAAATGGAATATCTTCATCGGTTTGTTGTCTTAAAAATATAGTTGGTAAATCTAAGGCTTTACGATAGCCAAGTTCCAAAAAGACATTTGGATTATTTCCTGTTATATCAACAATAGCTAGGTCTGAATCTGATAAAGCCTTAAATATTTTTTCATCTATTTTATCAGAATGATATAATTCATCAGCTCTTGTCACATCATACTTATCAGATAATGCTGGTTTAATAATGTGTTTTAAAACACTATCTGAATGATTCCTGATTTCTGATTTTTCTTGACCAATAGCGGAAACTACAAAACAAGTTTTTTTAGACATGAGATTTCTCCAATCGTTTTATTTTGATTATACCACATTTGAAAGCGAGTTAGAATTGGAAGATAAGATCATTGAACTTGCTGATTACTTCATCAGCGAGAACACAACGTACAGAGAAGCAAAAATAGCGTGTGAGAAGCTATTTAGACAAGTCAGCCATGAGATTGAACTCAGGGCGATGGAAAGTAGGACGAGGGTATGAAATGATTCACCATTATATAACTCATTATGCCAGCGATGGGGAAGATTACGCCGAAGCATGGATTCAAATCAATATTTTTGGAATGTGCTTTTGTGTATGGAAAAAGCGTACAACCATTGAACGATTGTACGCAAACGAAGATTAGACTTTTTTCCAGCCGTTACCTTTAGCAGATGTCGGAGGGAGCCGATCACCTTTTCCGATAGTTGCGGTATGACCATTAGTAACTTTTCCGCCACGAGGTCCTACCTCTACATAGCGACCAGGTTCCTGATTATCTGTTCCAGGTTTTATTGGAGTATTTGCCATACTATCTTCTCCTTTCTATGGAAACTTTGACTAAAACGGGAGAGGTCTTAGTCAAGAATGATTATAACATAGATAGCAGAAAAACACAACATATTGTAATTAAATATATTTATTTTACAACATATAGTGTTTTTTGGAGGTGTAAGATGTGGGAACAATTAAACAGAATAATGCAGGAAAGAAATTTGAACGGCAATCAATTATCTAAGATGGCTGGAGTTAATCGAAGTTTCTTTTCTGACTTAAAAAGTGGAAAGGTAAAATACCTTTCGTGGCCTAATATGTGCAAAATTGCTGATGCACTGGAAATCAGCTTAGATGAATTTAGATAAGGAGGTGGTAATGTGCAAATTTATCTGTATCAACTAAGAAAAGAAAAAGGTATTACTCAGAAAGAATTAGCCCAAAAACTTGGTATTTCAGAAACTGCATATCGTCAGAAAGAGAAGGGGCAGAGCGCTTTTACTCAAGATGAAATGTTTTTCTTGCGTAGCTTTTTTGATAAACCTTTGCAAGATATTTTTTTACCAAGAAAGTCACCAAAACGGTAACAATGTAATTAAAACAAAAAAGCACCCGACAAAGTCAGGCGCTTACTAAAACAATTTAGACCATTATATCACAAAAATGCTTGCCCGCATAGTTGAGAGGATGTAGAAAATGGAAGGTATAACGTTACAATTACGATTGGACGGCGAAAGTGCTGAATTGTTCACAAACCAATTACTGGCCTTTGCTGAAAAGCAAGTCAAGGAGCAGTTAGAGAATGATCGCATGCCAATCAATCAACAAGCTTTGATGAAGAAGTTCGGCTTCACTCATGGCTATGTTAAGCAGTTAGAACGCAAAGGATTAAGATTTCGTAAGCAAGGGAAAGATATTATGTACGATGTCAATGATGTTTATGAGATTTTGGAATTAGAGAAAGAAGTACGAAAATTAAGAGCATAAGGAGATAAAAATGTTTGAACCACCGATTTTAGACCAGTTGATGGGTGTTGGAGCTTTGCTGATTGGATTTGCAGGGCTTTGCCGTCACATCAAAATCCAAGAACAACGAGAGGAAGAAGAGAGACGTAAAGAGCAAGAATTTGCGTCTATGATTATTCAAGGTTATAACCATGCTTACGAACGTGGTAGAGAGGCAGAGCACCAACAAATCCGCAAGAATATTCGGCGAGAGTTTAAAGGCTTCACCTACGACAACGAACCGCCTGTAGGTTTACGCCCTGAGCCATTAGCTTTACCAGAGCCACGAAGAGCACGCTATGCAAACCGTATGGGATAGACAAGCGTGGGATTTATCCACTTGTAAGCGCAGAGAGAAGATGCGTGACCTTGAAATGATGGCGCATATGCAACATGAAATCGATGATCTCAAGAAACGATTGCAAAAGGAACAATCTTTAAGAAAGAAACTAGAAGCAGAGAATTTCCAATTAAAACTAAGGAGGAAATAATGAACAGAAAATATAAAACCAAAGGAACACAAGAACCAACACCACGTATCAGAGTAGCTCGCGAACACTATGAGCGTATTATAGACCTCGCGGATGAGTGCGATATGAAATTGATTGACGTTTTAAACCAGCTACTTGATTTCGCTCTTGAATATGCGGAAGTTGAAGAGATTCAAATACCTGTCAAATCTTTAAGAGTCGGAGGAGAAAAAGATGGTAACGATTAATAAACTAGAAATCGAAAACGTCAAGCGTGTTAAAGCGGTCAAATTAGAGCCGTCAGCGACTGGTTTGACAATCGTAGGTGGAAATAACAACCAAGGGAAAACAAGCGTGTTGGACGCGATTGCTTGGGCGCTGGGTGGCAATAAGTATAAACCTAGCCAAGCTCAGAGAGAAGGAAGTACAATTCCGCCAAGTTTGAAAATCACGCTGTCAAATGGCCTGATTGTGGAGCGTAGCGGAAAGAATAGCACTCTCAAAGTCATTGACCCAAGTGGCAACAAGGCTGGTCAAAACTTGCTGGATAGCTTTGTGGAAGAACTGGCTATCAACTTGCCAAAATTCATGGAGCAGACCAGCAAAGAGAAAGCGAAAACTCTGCTACAAATCATCGGAGTCGGTCCGCAGTTGGTTGAGTTGGAAATGCAGGAAAAAGCCAAGTATGACGAGCGCCACGCAATCGGTGTAATTGCTGACCAAAAGGAGAAGTTCGCAAAAGAACAACCTTATTACCCAGATGCACCGAAAGAATTAGTCTCTATCTCTGAGCTTATCCAACAACAACAGGCTATCCTTGCCAAGAATGGCGAGAATGCTCGCAAACGCCAGAATTTGGTATCTATCCAAAATCAACACGACTCAGCAGTTGCAGAGGTTGAACGATTGGAGCAATTGCTGGCCGACGCCAAAGAAAAAGAAAGTCAGTTAGCTCAAGACTTGACTATCGCGAATACCGATGCTATGGACCTTCTCGATGAATCAACTGAGGAGATTGAAAACAACATCGCAGAGATTGACGAAATCAATCGTAAAGTGCGTGCTAATCTGGACAAGGATAAAGCAGAAGAAGATGCCAAGGGTTATCGCGAGCAATATCGTGAATTAGACCTTGTTATTGCTGACATCCGCAAGCAGAAGACAGACCTGCTTACTAATGCAGAGTTGCCATTGCCTGGCTTATCTGTGGACGATGGTGAATTGCTCTACCTCGGTCAGCGATGGGATAACATGTCTGGTAGTCAACAGCTACAAGTTGCGACTGCAATCGTGCGCAAACTCAAGCCAGAGTGTGGTTTCGTACTCATTGACAAGCTGGAGCAAATGGACCAGTTGACTCTACAAGAATTTGGTTCATGGCTTGAGCAGGAAGGATTGCAAGCAATTGCGACACGAGTCTCAACAGGAGACGAATGTAGCATCATGATTGAAGACGGGTATAGCGTTAAGCCAGAGGTGGCACAAACGCCTAAAACATGGCAAGGAGGATTTTAAAATATGCAAATCACAAGAGGGAAACGAGCGCGAGCTCAAAAGGTAGTTATCTACGGTCCGGAAGGAATTGGCAAGTCCACGTTTGCAGCCGAATTTCCAAATGCTGTCTTCATCGATACGGAAGGTTCGACAGACAACATGGATGTAGCTAGATTAGACAAACCGACCAGCTGGACCATGCTAATCAATGAGATTGCTTTCATTAAGGCAAATCCGACTGAGTGTGGGACTCTTGTCATCGACACAATCGACTGGGCAGAAGCTTTGGCAGTTAATTACATCTGTTCGCAACATGGTAAGCAAGGGATTGAAGATTTTGGATGGGGCAAGGGGTACACCTTTGTTCAGGAAGAAATGGGACGTTTCTTAAATAGTCTGTCTGACTTGGTTGATATGGGTATCAACGTGGTATTGACTGCGCACGCTCAGATTAAGAAATTTGAGCAACCGGACGAGATGGGTTCTTACGACAGATACGAACTAAAACTTGGTAAGAAGACGAGTTCCCAGACAGCGCCACTTGTAAAAGAATGGGCTGACATGGTTCTATTTGCCAATTACAAGACCTTAGTCATGACGACTGATAACGGTAAGAAAAAGGCTCAAGGCGGTGAGCGTGTGATGTATACCAACCACCGACCAGCATGGGATGCTAAGAACCGTCATGGGTTACCTGACGAGATGCCATTTCATTACGCTGGAATCGCTCATATCTTTGTGAGTCAACAAACGCAACCTATTCCACCACAACCTCCAGTAGCCCCAGCGGCTCAGCAGACCGCACAGCAAGCCCCTCAACAAGTTCAAGAAGAATTGCCTCTCGATATGTCGCAGGTAGCTGAAAAACCACAAAATGAAGCTCCTGGCACACCACAGGCAACGCCTGCACAATATCACACGAACTTACCAAAGAGTTTGACAGATCTCATGGCGCAAGGAAACGTGACGGAAGAAGAACTCCAAAAAGTTGCTTATATTCGCGGGCATTTCCCGTTAGGAACTCCTATCGAAAGTTTCCCAACGGATTACTGGGATATGATTGTCGCTCATTGGCAAGCAACTGTGGAAGTTATTGAAAATCAAGTTAGAAAAGAACCAGAATTACCCTTCACGGTGTAGATTTTGGGAATTAGAAATCATAGCAAGATATAACAAGAGGTATCTATGAAAGATAAAACTATTAAAATCGATTTATCAAAAATCGCCAATACAGCCTTACAAGAGAAGGTTGACAAAGAACTTGAAAAAGTCCTTGATAACATTTTGGATCCAAATACGGAAGCTAAGGCTACTCGTAAGGTCACTATTACGCTGACGATGTCAACAGATGATGAACGTACTGTCGTTAAGACAGGTATGGAAGTCAAATCTACATTGGCACCGCAAAAAGGTGTTGCAACAACTGTTATTGTCGGTCGTGATGACGCTGGTATAATCCACGCTAATGAACTTAAAAGTGGTATCCCTGGTCAAACTTACTTTGATGACAATGGTGATATGAGAACAGATACTGGGGAGCTCATCGAAAAAGTCGAACAACAAAATACAAATATTATTGATTACAACAAAAAGAAAGCAGGTAACTAACCATGACAGAAAATCTTAAAGAAGCATTATCTTATGCAGTTGAGTTAGCAGATAAAGAAAATAAAATTATTTCTTCATCAAATGGCAAGGAATATTTTGACATCAACAAGCATGACTTCAGAGAGCTTAGACCTCGCAAATACGCGCCAATTCTTGAACTTCAAACACTCAAAAGTTTAGTTGATTACCTCAAATCAGATAACGATTTCATCGGTGGTCGTAGACTTGTAGTTGTCGTGGACAGTTTCCAAAAAGTATCTGTATATGATCAAGTTGATTTTGAAAATGGTAAACGTCCTCAGCTTGTGTCTGTAAAAGCAACCGTTCCAGTTATTCCTTTTAGCAATTGGCGCGACCAGGAAGAATTCAATATTATGCTGCAGTCTATGTTTATCGATGATGCAGACCGTAATTTGGTTTTGGATTTTGCTAGCCATTTGAAAATCGAAAAAGGTGCAGAAGTACAGGACAATGGCATCAGTCAAATGGCTACGGTTCGTGATGGTGTAGCAAGCCTAGCACAAGCTAAAACTCCAAATCCAGTAACCTTGAGACCATATCGTACTTTCAACGAAGTGGAACAGCCTGCTAGTCAATTCGTCTTCCGCATCAACAAATCGGCGAACCTTGCGCTCTTTGAAGCAGATGGGGGAAAATGGAAATTAGAAGCCGTCGAAAGCATCGCAAATTATTTAAAAACAGAACTTGCAAACAACGATAAAATCACAATTTTAGCATAAGGAGAAAAACAACATGACACAACAACAATACAACAACTTTGAACGCGAATTTGGATGGGAAGATACGATTGAAAAAGACTCGGAATACGTCCTATTACCTGATGGTTTATACCACTTTACAGTAGTCGGTATGGAACGCACACGTCACACGCCAAATCCACAAAATCCCGGAAAATTGCCAGCGTGTAACAAGGCTATCGTCAGCATTAAGATTGTAGCTAACGAAGGCGAAACTGAACTGCGCCACAACTTGTATCTACACAGTTCAACCGAAGGAATGCTGTCTGCTTTCTTTGCTGCAATTGGCCAAAAGAAAAAAGGCGAACCGCTTCGTATGAACTGGAATACCATCATCGGCGCAACTGGTGTATGTAAAGTCGGAACTCGACAGTACAAGGAAAATAATTATAACGAAGTCAAATCTATGCTCTATCCTGAAGATGTTGATTACACAAAAGTATTGAACCAACAACCAGGGCAAGCTACGCAAGCAAGCTACCAGCAACCACAGCAACCGAATTTTGCGCAACAACCACAACAGCCACAAGCTGGATACCAAGCTGGGCAGTTCTAGGAGGTAAGGGATGCAATTAAGACCTTATCAACAGGAAGCACGGGAAGCTGTTCAAGCTGAATGGGCTAAAGGTCGCAAGCGCACGCTCTTAGTACTGCCGACAGGATGTGGAAAAACTATTGTTTTTTCCAAAATTATCGAAGATCAAGTGAGAGAGGGCAAGCGTGTACTTGTCCTTGCTCATAGGTCTGAATTGTTAGAGCAGGCTAGCGACAAGCTCAAGACTGCAACAGGACTTGGTACGGCCTTAGAGAAAGCAGAGAATACTTCTATCGGTTCTTGGTATCGAGTAGTCGTTGGCTCAGTTCAGACCATGCAGAGAGAGAAGCGACTTAGTCAATTTCCTCCTGATTGGTTCGATACGATTGTAGTTGATGAAGCCCATCACGCTATTTCAGATGGTTACCAGCGTGTGCTTGGCTATTTTGAGAAGTCGGATGTATTAGGGGTTACTGCCACGCCAGACCGTGGAGATATGAAAAACCTTGGTTCTTACTTCGATAGCCTCGCTTATGAATATTCGTTGGTACAAGCTATCAAAGAAGGCTACTTATCTAAAATCAAAGCTCTGACAATTCCGCTCAACTTGGATTTATCAAATGTGAGCATGTCGGCAGGCGATTTCAAGGCGAGTGATATTGGAACGGCACTGGATCCATATCTGGAACAGATAGCGGACGAAATGGTCAAGCAATGTGCAGACCGCAAGACAGTCGTATTCTTGCCTTTGGTAAAGACCTCGCAGAAGTTTCGCGATATCCTAAACGCAAAAGGATTTCGTGCTGCTGAAGTCAATGGAGAGTCCAAGGACCGTGCAGAAATCTTAGAAGACTTTGAGAAAGACCGTTACAACGTGCTTTGTAATTCGATGTTATTGACTGAAGGGTGGGATTGCCCGTCAGTGGATTGTGTAGTAGTGCTAAGACCTACTAAGGTACGTGCCTTATATAGCCAGATGGTGGGGCGTGGTACTCGTTTACATCCAAGGAAGGAAGAATTACTCTTGCTAGACTTCCTCTGGCATACAGAACGCCACGAGCTATGCCGTCCAGCTCATTTAATCTGTGAGACTCCAGAAGTCGCTCAGAAAATGGTTGAGAACATGGAAGAGCAAACTGGTGTAATGCTTGACCTTGAAGATATGGAAGTCAAGGCAGCAGAAGATGTAGTCGCTCAACGTGAGGAAGCTTTGGCAAAACAGCTGGAAGAAATGCGCAAGCGTAAACGCAAACTAGTTGATCCGTTGCAATTTGAAATGTCTATCCATGCTGAAGATTTATCAAACTACGTACCTAACTTTGGATGGGAGATGGCACCTGCTAGTGATAAGCAAATTAAAGCTCTTGAGAAATACGGCATACTTCCTGACGAAATCGCGAATGCTGGAAAGGCTGCTTTATATTTAGATAGATTACACAAGCGACAAGCGGAAGGTTTAACAACACCTAAACAAATCAGATTACTTGAAAGATACGGTTTCAAAGATGTGGGAATGTGGCCGTTCGAAGAAGCTAAAAATATGATTAATCGCATAGCAGCTAATGGTTGGAGAGTTCCGACAAGCGTGCGACCAGCTGAATATGTACTAAATTAAGGAGGAGATAGTGGCAGAGAATGATTTTAATTTGTTGCCGTTGCTGGATTACATCAATCCTGCCACGGTAGATTATCAGACGTGGATCAATGTCGGTATGGCTCTTAAACATGAAGGATATACAGCATCCGACTGGGATAACTGGTCACAAAATGATAGCCGATACAAGAAATTTGAATGTTTCAAGAAATGGGATACTTTCAACGAACAAGCAGGAACTATCGTGACGGGTGCGACGATTACCCAACTTGCTAAAGAAAACGGCTGGGTATCGCAATCCAGCTATGATAGCGAGAATGCGCATGAGTTCGGCTGGACCGATATAATAGGCCGCGATTATCGTGTGATTGATAAAGACTGGATTGAAGGTAAGGAAATCCATGAGCCAACTATTTGGAACCCGGTTCAGGAGATTATCAAATATCTTGAAACACTCTTCGAAGCTAGCGAAAATGTTGGGTACGTTACTGAATGCTATCCAAAGACTGACGATGAAACAGGAGAGACTGTCAAATGGCTACCTACGAAGGGAGCTTATGACCGGACTGCTGGGCAATTGATTGAAGAACTTAGTAGATGTAATGGCGATATCGGTGCAGTGCTAGGTGATTATCACGAAGAAGCCGGAGCATGGGTTCGATTCAATCCAATGGATGGGAAAGGCGCAAAAAATGAAAATGTGACAGATTTCAGATATGCCCTAGTCGAATCCGACAGCATGCCAATCGATAAGCAAAACGCTATCTACAAAGAACTTGAACTACCTATCGTTGCTTTAGTACACAGTGGAAATAAATCACTCCATGCCATCGTCAAAGTAGATGCCAAGAATTACGAAGAATACCGTAATAGGGTTGATTATCTTTATAAGATTTGTCAAAAGAACGGCATTATCGTCGATACACAGAATCGAAATCCAAGTAGACTATCTCGTATGCCTGGGTTCATCCGTAATGGACAGAAGCAATTCTTGGTAGATACGAATATTGGTAAGACCGATTGGGATGAATGGTATCAATACATTGAAGATTTGAACGATGATTTACCTGATCCTGAAGGATTGGCCGATAGTTGGGATAACTTGCCAGAGTTAGCTCCAGAGTTGATAAAAGGTGTCCTTCGTCAAGGCCATAAGATGCTGATTGCTGGACCGTCTAAGGCCGGCAAGTCATTCGCATTAATCGAGATGTCGATTGCAATTGCAGAGGGTAAGAATTGGCTCGGCTGGGATTGTACCCAAGGACGTGTGTTATATGTCAATCTGGAGCTAGACCGTCCGTCTGCTTTACATCGCTTCCGTGATGTTTATCAAGCGATGGGATTGCCACCACAAAACATCAGTAACATTGATATCTGGAATCTTCGTGGAAAGACTGTACCGATGGACAAGTTGGCTCCTAAACTCATACGTCGAGCTTTGAAAAAGAATTATATCGCAGTCATCATTGACCCGATTTATAAAGTTCTGACTGGTGACGAGAATAGCGCGGATCAGATGGCACATTTTACGAATCAATTTGATAAAGTGGCCACAGAATTAGGCTCTAGCGTTATCTACTGTCATCATCATTCAAAGGGTTCTCAAGGTGGCAAGAAGTCCATGGACCGCGCTAGTGGTTCTGGTGTATTTGCTCGAGATCCTGACGCACTTATCGATTTAGTCGAGCTAGAAGTGTCTGAAGAGTTACTGACACAGCGATTAAATCAAGCAGCATGCGAAGTATACAAGCAGGCTTTGCAAGAGCGAAATAATGCCTATTACCAGCAAAATGTCGGCTTAGATGACCTCTTGAGCCCTGCGCAAATGAGAACGCACTTTGAAAAGGGTATTTCAGATGTCATGGCTCGTGCTCCTTATGTAGACAGGCTCGAAGAAGTTCGCAACAGAATCCAGATAGCAACTGCGTGGCGAGTCGAAGGCACGCTCCGAGAGTTTGCCAAATTCAAGCCAGTCAATATGTGGTTTAGTTATCCAGTACACGCGCTTGATGAAACGGGCGTGCTGGCAGATATACAGGTGGAGGAAGCGAACAATCATGCTAGAGCTAGAAAAGCTCGTGAAGGACGTAAGTCTAAAGAAGAAACCTGGGAAGTTAAATTGCAAAAACTAGAAACTGCTTATGATGCATTATTTGACGGTTCAGATCCTGTTACAGTAAAAGAGATGGCTGAATATTTGGATGTTGATGAAAAAACAGTTAGAAGTCACATAAAAAAACACAAAGATTTCGAACATAAAAATGGTATAGCAGTAAAGGTAAATACAGACGAAAAAACGGAAAATAATGATTAACTTCCTGTTTTCGGAAACAGACACGGACGGAAATTATTAAAGGAAATTCCTTAAAAAAGTCCGCCCGTTTCCGTGCCCGAAGTCGGAAATTGTTAAAGTTTTTATGTTACCGTAATTACTCCCACACGGGAGAAAAATATAAGAAATTTATAAGAAATTCCCGGAAACGGAAACGATATACCCTTACTTAGGGTATTAGACTGATTCCGTTTGTCAAAAAGTCAAAGAAACGGAAAGGGAAAGGGGGCGATTGAGCTACGCCCCCCTTGTCCCTTATCCATCTCCTTCTTTGACAAAGCGCACAAAATTATAACAAACAAAAACATGTAAAATTAGAAAGGTGAAATAAAAATGTATGTAGATATTTTTAAAAGTAAATTTAGTGAGGCTGACTTTGACCTCGAAAATACTGAAACGACTATTGAGAAATTCCAAGAAGACATCAATGGGTATATTAAAGAGTTAGAAAATGATGGTTATGAAATTATCGAGACAGAATTCAAATTCTTTGATGATGGTCGTGTAATTGCTATAGTTGTATCAGATTAGCAAAGAGGTAAAAATGATTGAATTCTTTTTACCGATGAAAAAAATCCCGACAACAACTCATCAACAGAAAAAGGTAAATGTGAAATCTGGTAAGCCAATCTTTTATGAACCAGAGGATCTAAAAAATGCCAGAGCGAAATTTGAGAGCTTGCTTGCGCAGCATGTACCTCCTGATAAATTTAAAGGCGCGATTCGTCTGACGGTTAAGTGGTGTTTCCCTCGTATCAAGAAAAGCTACGATGGCCAGTACAAGACTACAAAGCCGGATACAGATAATTTACAGAAGTTGCTCAAGGATTGCATGACGAAACTTGGATACTGGCAAGACGATGCCCAAGTGGCCAGCGAGATTGCCGAAAAGTTCTGGGCTGACACAGTTGGGATCTATATCAAGATTGAGGAATTGCCATGAGAATTGACTACATTGATTTCTTCAGCAGACAAATTCCAGAATGGATGGCGCGCAGCAATCAGAAGAGCCAAGAGGTCGGTTTTGCTTCCGACGCTTATTGGTTATGGGCGGTGTCGTCAATCGGAGAAATTTGTAAACAATACAATGATGATGAGCTAGTGACAGAGCAGTTCGGATTGCTCTTTAACTGGCTAGAAAAACAAGCAGGATAAGCCATGGAATACAGCAAACAAACAGTAATAGAAGGACTGAAACGCACAATCGAGCAAACGGAGGCAAGGATAGTTGAACTATCTGAGCCGTGTGTCAAATCGCTTGCTTTTAGCAGGTCTGAGGAAAGAGACTTGCTTAAAAAGAAAGTGAAAAACTGAAAGAAGAGAATAAAGGAGTTGGAAGATGAATAAACAGGAATTGATTGATTATTGTAACGTCTTAAAAGAAAGTAAAAGTAGATTTATAAATTGTATTGATGTAGACAGAATCATCGATAAAATCAAACAACTAGACGAACCCAAACCAGTCAAAGTTCCACCGTTGGTGTCGGTTTGGTATAGGATAAACAAAGATAATTTAGATAAAAACATTGCATATCTTTGTTCGAATTGGGAAAAATCGAAAAATGACGATGCTTTATTTAACTGGATGTCGAATACAGATAACTTTATCCAAATACTTGTTAACATGCATCAATTCGGCTACGAGGTCGAGAAAGAGAAGCAGTATTTGGTTAAGATTAAAGCAACAAAACACTACCTTGCAAAAGATGGAAATGGGAAAATATTTTTTTCTCTAGCATTCAAAGGCTATTTTACAAAAAAAGAACTAGAAGAAGCTGGCTTTGGCTGGGTATTCGATTGCCCAGGGATTGAGATTGAGGAGGTTGAGGTGTGATACAAACGCTTGAAGAAGGAATGAAGAATCAAAGTAAATGCATAAAAATCCCAGAAAAAATCAGACCGTTTGATGTGGGTTATCGAATAGTAAATAAACACGGTCAAGCGCTTGCCTTAAATAACGGAGCAAGTATATTCGCTTTACCTTCGCTGGCCGAAAAAGCGATAAAGAAAGAGTTTGGAAAAAATGATCCAGACTTTGACATCGAAAAACATTTTGTCGAAGAGGTCGCTATTGTCAATTTAAGTAAATTTCATAGTTATTTTGAGGAGGTGGAGTGATGAGTTATGATTTGGAAATCTTAGCGAAAATAGAAAACGGAGATTATATTCGTATCGCTGAACCTAGATATAGTTCTCCGACCTACAATCTAGGGAAAATGTTTAGAATTGCTATGGATTGGGATTTTGACCAAGGCACTACGTACAACATTGCTGACATTTTAGATAATATCCAGCGTGGTATATCTGAATTAGAGCGGTACCCTGAAAAGTATGTGCAGTATGAACCTGAAAATAGATGGGGAACGGTTAGCGGTGCATTGGAAGTTTTAAAGTCATTGAAAGAGTGTATTTTAGAACAAGATATTGATATAAAATACTTATATGTGAGGTGGTAACATGAAACGACCAAACAGATACCCGTACACACGAAGTCAATGGGTTGAAGAAACCGTTGATCACTATTATAAAAGCATACAAGTCACATTTTAGAAAATAAACTTACTGGAGAAATAAAGGAGGTCACAGATTGAAACGATTCATAGCTATCTGGATTTTATTGTCTGCCGGATTAAACATCTGGCAGATGGACAGGATTCGAGATTTGGAAGAGAAGAAGCCGATGGTTATCTACAAGGCGGATAACGCAGGCGCTGAGATTTTCGGTAAAGTCGTCGAGAAAGGACGACATGGCAAGCTATACACGCTTACGATACGTGACTACGGTGTATTCGTGGTTACGAAGGACGTGTATGACAAGGTGAAGATAGGAGATGAGGTTTTATTATAATGGACGATATTTTACAAGCTTTAGCAAAAATGCTAAATATGACAGTTGACGAAGTAAGTTCTTTGCTTACAACATTTAAAGGGAATGCACCGCAGGTTTACGAAGCAATCGTTAAAGAAAAGATGTTTTATGATATCTTCAGTCTTTTTCAAACTATTTCGATTGCAATACTGGTTGTCTCATCAGTGGTTTTAGCAGTTTTAACTATCATATATTTCACTTATGATGGTGGTTTTGTCTACACGTACGAATGTAAAGGTAAAACCGAAGAAGAAATTAAATTAGAACGCATTGAACGGAAAAGAAAGGAACTTAAACTACCAATAAAAGTTAGTTGCATTTCATCGAGCGCAAGCTTGATAACACTAGTTGTTGCAATTGTTTTAAAAATAACTCTTGCACCTAATTATATATTCATCGTGAATGAAATTTTACCAAGATTAACGAAAAGATAGGAATTATCATGAACACAATAGACAAAGTCAAACAATGGTTTATAGACCGTGACCTTGAAAACGGTGGACGGCTAGACAAGCAGTCACTAAAACTCAGTGAGGAGTTCGGTGAGTTATGCGCAGGCTATCTCAAGAAGAATGAGCAACTGACCAAGGACAGCATCGGAGACTGTGCAGTCGTGATTGTCGGTCTTACCTTGCTGATTAAGGTAGATGTGCATAAGATTTTTAAAACATCAGGATATGATAGAGATGTAATGACATGTTTTGGTTTTTTAAATCAAAATATAAGCGAATTTCAGTTATGTCAAGATTTTGGTGACAATGGCATTCTTGAATTATATCTGTCACGTACAATCTACTGGTTAAAATCGTTAAGCATCGCCCTTGGTTATAGCTTCGAGGAATGTTTTGAACTGGCTTACCAAGAAATCAAAGACCGCAAAGGTCGTTGGATTGATGGTACTTTCGTCAAAGAGGAGGATTTGAGATGATACCGAAATTTAGAGCGTGGTATGTGTTAGCAGAAGAAATGATTGACGAAATACTGATGATTTCATTTGTCAGACAGGTATCATCAAAGCAGAAGGTGAAGCCAAGGCCAACAAAGCTAAGTCAGATTCAATCACAGATAATCTTATCCGGATGAAAGAAGCAGAAGCCAGAGAGAAGCATGGCTGGGGCACTGTCAACGCAGGTAGTGTGATCACGAATAAAGAATAAAATTTAAGCGGTATAGAAACGAGGTGAGCGATGCCTTTCTTTCCAGAAATAAACGAAGTCAAAACAAAAGAAAACGCCAAGAAAGTATTAGAAGGATATCCTCATTGGCGTCGTGTAGCGAATGATACAGATGGTCAGAAGGTGACAACTACGTATTCTTTTACGCCTCGGTGCCCTGGGAATAATGCAACTAGTCAAGTGGAGAAATTGGCAATTCGAAAAGTTGATGCAGAGTTAGAGATAGATGCTATTGAGCAGGCAGTTAGTAATTTACATGATCCTTACTATCGTAAAATCATATACGAGAAGTACCTTGTATGGTATCCTAAAAAAGATGAAACAGTATATAATGAGCTTGCAATCTCAGAAAGTTCATATTATGAAATTCTTGGAAAGGCTCTACTGGCATTTGCAGAGCTATATCGAAATGGTGAACAAGTTGTAATTCTGGAGTAAGAGCGGAGTAAGTCAAGAGTAATTATCAATTTTAACGTGCTAAAATAGTATTATCCAATGATTGGCAACGAACAGTCATGAGGACTCCTAAAAATACAGAGGCTTCGGCCTCTTAGACAGTAAGGACAGGTTAGCAGGTTGTTTGGGTCTCCTTGAAACTTTTACCAAACGTGCGTTTTACTGCTAGACCAGTTGGTTCGATTCCAGCTACTGTCATTTGAGAGTTTGTATCCCAGAATGGGGTAGGCAGTAAGCTTAGCATTCATATATTACTCATTAACTTTAAAATGGTTGCAGAAGCGACTGGACCTCGCATGATTGCGTAGCTACTTATATCCTAGGTAAGTTATAAGCTAGGCGGTTTGATTCCGCTAGAGGTTTTAAATGACTACAAAAAATAAAAATGAAGTCAAAATTTAATACACACGCAAGGTTGTAGTCGTCTTGCAGAAAGGTCACACATTGTGTGGCTTTTTTTGATTTTTTGAAAGGTGGTGATGGAAAATTGAGTGGATTGAGAATAAAACAAAAGAGATTTGCAGATGAGTACATCATCTCAGGTAATGCGACGGAAGCTTATAAGAAAGCAGGTTATCGTGTTTCTAGTGATAGAGTGGCAGGCGTTGAAGGGCATAAGTTACTAAAGAATCCTAAGATTAAAAGCTATATAGATGAACGACTGAAACAACTTGATTCTGAGAAAATTGCAGATCAACAAGAAGTACTTAGTTATCTAACATCAGTAATGCGAGGAGAGACGCAAGAACAGACCTTGATAAGCATAGGAGAATTAGGTCAAACGATTACGGATATTGATGTCGGAGCAAAAGATAGAATCAAAGCAGCCGAACTTTTAGGAAAACGGCATAGGCTTTGGACAGACAAAGTAGAGGCAGACGTTTCTGGAACGGTGGTGTTTGCGAATGAGTCAGATATACCAGATTAAACAGAATGATATTATTGTTGACCTACCTAAGACAGTAGGCGGGGGATACGGACAGTTCTGGCGCTCAAGAAGTCTTTATCGAGTCGTCAAGGGTTCTCGTGGTTCGAAGAAGTCCAAGACAACTGCATTAAATTACGTTGTACGTCTTTTGAAATATCCATGGGCTAACTTACTTGTTATTCGTAGATATTCGAATACGAACAAACAATCTACCTATACGGATTTTAAGTGGGCGTGTAATGTGTTAGGTGTGACTCATTTGTTTAAATTTAATGAGTCCTTGCCTGAAATAACAATAAAAGCGACTGGGCAAAAGATTCTGTTCCGTGGTTTGGACGACGAACTTAAAATCACATCTATCACGGTTGATGTAGGCATCTTGTGCTGGGCATGGTTCGAGGAAGCGTATCAAATCGAAACTGAAGATAAGTTCAGTACGGTTGTTGAGTCAATCCGTGGTAGTTTAGACGTACCTGGTTTCTTTAAACAAATCACAGTCACATTTAACCCGTGGAATGAGAGGCACTGGCTCAAGCGTGTCTTCTTTGATGAAGAAACGAGACGAGCTGACACGTTCGCTACTACAACTACTTATAAATGCAACGAGTGGCTGGATGAAGTCGATATCAAGCGTTATGAGGATTTATATCATACGAACCCCAGACGTGCTAGAATCGTCTGCGATGGCGAATGGGGAGTTGCTGAAGGTTTAATCTATGAAAACGTGACTGTCAAGGATTTCAATAAGGATGAATTACTACAAGATTCAGCTAATAAGTTATGTATCGGTCTTGACTTTGGTTTCACTCATGATCCAACCGCTTTGTGTTGTTCGTTGATAAATGATACGACGAAAGAGATTTATGTCTTTGATGAGGCGTATAAAGTCGGATTGATAACCAAAGAAGTTGCGAAGATGATAAAAGACAAAGGGTATCATCGCTCGACAATCATCGCAGATAGCGCAGAGTCACGGCTGATTGAAGAGATCAGGTCAGAGCATGGAATATCTCGAATTAAAGAGAGTCGGAAAGGTAAGGATAGTATTATGGCAGGCGTGTCCAAATTACAAGGATACGCTATTTATGTACATCCGAGTTGCGAACATATCATGGATGAATTTTATAGTTACTGTTACCAGCGTGACAAAGAAGGTAATTGGTTGAACAAGCCAGAAGATAAAAATAACCACTTGATGGATGCTTTACGTTATAGCCTTCAATGTATCGAAGGTGGCAAAGCAACCGTCCGCAGACGTTCTGATTATGGCCTATAGAGAGGAAAGACATGTACCAATATTTAACCTATCCACGAGATGGATATGATGAGGGTTCTTTGAAGAAAGACCTGATTTACAAATTGATAACGAAACATAGCACTGAAGGCTCACGTTTGAAGAAGCTTAAAAGCTACTACTTGGGTGAGCATGCTATCTTAGATCACAAGAGACGCAACGAGAACGCACCTAATTATAAGACGGTAGCCAATCATGCCAAGGATATCGCAGACACGGCTACAGGCTATTTTATGGGCAATCCTATCAAGTACAATAACACTGCTGAAGGTGATATCGATGAACTACTTACAGCCTTTGATGGCGCTGAGATTGACCAAGTAGATGCTCAGAATGCTTTGAACATGGCTATCTATGGTCGTGCTTACGAGTACATCTATGCTAAAGAGGGTATGGCTGAGTTGGACTCAACTAGTATTGATCCGGAGAATACTTTCATGGTCTACGATGATAGTATTGAGCGGAAGCCTTTGTTTGCGGTCTATTACTATCAAGTGAAGGACGATACGAAAGATACTACTAAGTATCAGGCAGAGGTATTTACTGAGAATCTGCACTATCACATGGTGCTGAGAAGTACAGATTCAGGAACAACTCAGAATGAGCAAGTAAAGCCTCACAATCTTGGTCAAATCCCGATTATCGAATATCGCAACAATCATTTTGCGATTGGCGACTACGAGCAACAAATTAGCTTGATTGATGCCTATAATTCCTTGATGGGGAATCGTGTCAATGATAAGGAACAGGCTGTAGAGTCTATACTTGTCTTGTATGGCACGCAGTTAGCAGACACTCCAGAAGACGCTAAGGTAGCAATGAAGATTCTTTCTGAAGAAGGTCTTTTGGAATTGCCGGGCGATAGTGCAAGGGCTGAGTTCTTGAAGAATACGCTGGACGAAAGTGCTACTGAAATCTTGCGTACGGCTCTGAAAGAGGATATCTACACATTCAGCCATGTGCCTAACCTGACTGATGAGAACTTCGCAGGGAATACATCAGGCGTAGCCATGGAATTTAAGCTGATGGGCCTTGAGATGATTACTAAGACCAAGGAAGCGAACTATAAGCGAGGATTGCGTCAGCGTATTGCGATTTTTGCTCATTACCTGGGCATGAAACAGATCGCTTTAGAGTCTCATTCAATCGTTCCACAGTTTAGCCGCGGTTTACCTAAGAACTTGCTAGAAATCTCTCAGATTGTGAACAACTTGGAAGGCAAAGTGACCAATAGGCAGCTTATTTCTCTCTTGCCGTTTGTGGAAGACCCTGACGCTGAACTGGAAGCCTTGGAAGAAGAGAAAAAGAAGAACATGGAAGACATGCCGATGTTCAACCAAGACAATACGAAACCCGAAGATGAGGTAGAGGATGAAGAATCAGGAGTATTGGGCGAAGAGGAAAGCCAATCTGATTTACCAACAGATGGACAAGGCCGAAAAGCAGGCAGACCAGTTCGATAAGGTTTATCAGGAAGCTAAGACTTACTTAGATAAGGAAATCAATAAGATTTTCGATAAGTTCCAACGTGATTATGGTCTAAGTCAGGTGGAAGCTAGACAAGTCTTGAAGAACATGAAAGATAAGAAAGACTTGAATGAACTTCGTAAGGTGCTTGAGGCAAGACCGAATGACCCAAATATCCAAAGACTACTGGCTGACTTAGACAGTCCAGCTTATTCTTTCCGTATGAAGCGCCTAGAGCGTTTGAGTGATGATTTAGATTGTATGCGTGAATCTATCTATCATTCAGAGAAGACAGGCTCAGACGCCTTTTATAGCGACTTGATGAAGGATAGTTACTACAAGGCTACCTTTGACCTGCAGCAGCAGACAGGACTAGCATACGGCTTTTCTGGGCTTCCTGAGAGCGAGATTAAACATCTACAGTCTTTCAGTTGGGTAGGTGACGGAAGTACCTACTCTACAGACATCTGGAAGAATACGGGGAAGCTTACTTCTAGCATAAAAGATGAACTACTTATGAGCCTCATGACAGGCCGAGATACACGAGAAACTGCACAAGCAATTGCTGAGAGGTTCAATGTAGGTCAGAACGATGCAAGACGTTTGGTTCGGACAGAATCAGCCTTTTTTCACAACCAAATGGAACTACTCAGCTATGAGGAAGCAGACATAGAAAAGTATATCTTTGTGGCCGTCTTAGATAAGCGTACATCACGCATTTGTCAGGAGCATGACAATCAGGTCTATGATAGGGACAAGGCTGTCCCTAGCGTCAATTGTCCACCTATGCATCCGTGGTGTAGATCTACTACTGTCGCATACGACGAGGATGCAGACTACAGCAAGCTGAAGAGTAGAGCAAGGAATCCTGAAACAGGTAAGACCGAGCTAGTACCTGCAGATATGACTTATAAAGAGTGGTATAGCAAGTATGTGGATGGTAATATAGAGTCTATCAAATATGCTGAAGGAACACCTAAAACAACTAATGAAATATCGTAAAAAGCCAGTAGTAGTTGAAGCCGTGCAGTTTTTAGATACAGAAGAAGCTATAGATGAGCTATGCGATTTTGGATTAGATCCAGTACGGATTGATTACGCAGACTTAAAAAATCCTCTTTTAAAAATCGAAACGCTTGAAGGATTGATGATTGCGACAGAAGGGGATTACATTATTAAAGGAGTTCAGGGCGAGTACTATCCATGCAAACCTGACATCTTTAAAGAAACATATGAAAAAGTAGAGGAGTAAAGACATGTTTATCTGGGATTGGGCATCAATCGCTTTCGGGTGGTTGGTATTCTTTTGGTTATTTTTGGTTATCGTAGGAACTATTCTTGCGATTTTAACAGGTTTCAAAAACAGAAAGTAGGTGATCCAACATCTTGACTGGCAGGAATAGACTGCTATAAATTACTGTAAATTGCTATAAACCGCATAGAAATCGAGGCGGTTTTCTCATGCTCTAACCGTATGGAATCCCGTACGGTTTTAATATTGTCCAAACTGTACCGATGACATTAAAAGCTGTACTGTTCCGTCGCCGGACGTAAAGCGAGATTATCGAGTGGCGACGTAATCGCTGGAGGACAATTATGTCAGAAGAAATCAATGCAACTGTATCTACTGAATCAACTGAGACTGTCGACACTCAAGAAAATGTTGATACAGTGCAAGAAGAAAAGCACGAACGAACTTTCACTCGTGCTGAAATCGGTAAGATGCTATCTGCCGAGCGCTCTAAATGGGAAGCTGAGCAAGAAGCCAAGGAAAACGAAGCTAAGAAGCTTGCTAAGATGAACGCTGACGAGAAACAGAAATATCAGTTGGATCAGCGTGAGCAAGAACTAGCTGACCGTGAAAAGGCGATTGCTCGCAAGGAATTGACCGCAGAAGCTAAAGCAATGCTAAGTGAACGTGACTTACCTGTTGAGTTAGTGAATGTAGTCGATTTGACAAGTGCAGAGACGGTATCGCAGTCTGTCGCTGTATTACAGAAATCATGGGAACAAGCCGTGCAAAAAGGCGTACAAGAAAAGCTAAAAGGCGGAGCTCCAATGAAGCAAGCACCAGTCGATAGTGACGGTGTCACAAAAGAAGAATTTGCTCGTATGGGTTATCAGAGTCGAAATGAACTCTATCAAAATAACCCAGAACTCTATAAGAAATTGAAAGGTTAAAATAAATGACAGCAGGACAAACTAAATTAGCCACTATGGTTAACCCAGAAGTAATGGCGGACATGGTTTCCGCTAAACTACCTAAATTGATTAAATTCACTTCACTGGCTTATGTGGAAACAGCACTCCAAGGCCGACCAGGGAATACTCTAAAAGTTCCAGCATGGGAGTATGCAGGAGATGCTGCAGAGGTTGGAGAAGGTCAAGCTATTACTCTAGACCAACTATCAACAAAAGAAAAAGAAATGACTATTAAAAAGGCTGCTAAAGGTTATGAAATTACCGATGAAGCTCTTTTGTCAGGTCTTGGTGACCCACTAGGTCAAGCTACTTATCAGCTTGGGTTGGCTATCGCTAATAAAATTGATAACGATTTGGTGGCAGTAGCGAAAACAGCAACACAACACGTTGCAGACGCTCCTACAACTATTGAGGCAATCGATAAAGCTCTTGATATTTTTGAGGATGAAGAAGATGCTCGATATGTTGCTATTATCAACCCTAAAGATGCTATTAAGCTAAAAACTGCAGTAGCGAAAGAATGGACTAAGGGGTCAGAGATTGGTGCAGATATGGTCGTTTCTGGAACCTTTGGTGAAGTTGCCGGTGTGCAAATCGTCCGCTCTAAAAAAGTTGATGAAGGCAAAGGATTTATCGTCAAAGTCTCTCCTAGCCAAACTCAGACAGACGACGCTAATAAATACGGTGCGTTTGTTATCATGATGAAACGTGACGTAGCTATCGAAACAGACCGTGACATCATTAAAAAGACAACGGTTATCACTGGTGATGAACACTACGGCGTTTACCTATACGACCCTACACGAGTTGTAAAATTCGGTGAGTAAGAGGTGACGATATGAGCTTATTGCTACGACGTCATTATATCCAAGAGGAGCAGGTTAGTCAGTATTCTGATTTAGAAAATAAGACTCTAGAAGAGTTGAAAAATCTAGCTAAAGAAGCTGGCATCGCTGGCGCCTATAAGTTATCAAAAGCCGAAATTGTAGAGGTGTTGGAGGATTTAAAAAGTGAAATTTAAAATCAAACAAGATTTCTATGATTGGGAATCAAATGTGAAACGACTGGCAGGAGAGGAACTTGAGATTACTGAGGAGCGTTATGCTGAGTTGGCTGAAAATTTTGCCAGCAATGGTGTCGCTATCTCAGATGTTCTTGAGGAAATCCTCCCTGAGCCTGAGTTTTTAGAAGAGGATTGATATGTCTATAGAGTTGCTGAAGAAAATGACAGGCGAAGAAGATACTCAGCTTCTCATGTTGCTCCAAACGAGAGCTACAAATCTTATCTTATCAGAGACAAATCGCACATCTTTGACACCTGCTTTAAGTCTCTTAATACCTGATGTTGCTATCGAGCTCCACAACCGCTCAGGAGCGGAAGGAGAGCATTCCAGAACCGAGGGTGGTATAGCAGTAGTCTACGGAGAAAACGGCCTGTCTACGGGTCTTCTACAGCGTATCCGCATGCACAGACTAGCAAGGGTGGCAGGTCATGTTTTTGAAGCAGAGTAGACTGAAACCTTATCCAATGCGACGGTTTGAAAAGACTGTCACAGAGGAAGGCGTCGTAAAAGAAGGATATGCCAAGGAAGCTGAGACAGTCCGCCTTGAATTGTGGCCAGCTAGTAGCAAGTTACAATCTGAATTGTACGGTGAGCGTGTCAATGATATTTTGAACGCAAATGCCAATAAGTCAGCTACTATCAAAGTAAAGGATGGTGTGTGTATCGATAGCCCGACGGAAGTGACTCATAGGGTTATCTCTAAAAAGGTCTACACACATCATCAAGTCTTGGAGTTAGAGCGTGTCAGGGCTACGAGGGGCAGATAGGCTTATAGCTAAATGTAGACGGTTAGCGAGTAAAAAAACTGGCGAGGATATCGTCTTACGTGCTGTACACAATGCTGCTATAAAGGTTGTCCAAGCTGATGCAAGAAGACTTGTACCAGTGAGTGATGGAGAACTTAGAACTAGTATCAAAACTAGAGCAAAAATGGACGGAGATAAGGCTATAGGTGAAGTTTACACCAACCTGAAATATGCTCCTTACGTTGAGTTTGGAACGGGACCTAAGGGTCAGGCTAGCCATTCTGGTATCTCTCCAGAAGTTAGCGTGACTTACAAGTCTAGTCCTTGGTATGTGCATGAAGACCAAATCAATGTAGGGTCTTACCACTTTCAAAAGATTGGGGAGTTCTACAAGATGTATGGTCAACCTGCCCAACCTTATCTTTATCCAGCTTTGAGAGACAATCAAGAACGTGTGTCTAAGAATATTTCAAATTATGTCCGTAGAAAGATAAGAGAACAAATAAAATGATTAATATCAAGCCTGTTATTTATAAAGAATTGCAAAAGGTCGCAGATAATGTGACTGATACTTATCCTAGCGATTGGGAGACTTTCCCGGTCGTTATTTTTTTAGAAGAACAAAACAAGCCGGGTGATTGGTTTGACGACAAGGAACACAAATCCTCTATTCGCTACAAGGTGGATATCTTTGATGATACCAGCACTAGTGAGTTAGCTGTTAAAATCAATCAGATTTTTGAGTCTTTAGGTTTACGAAGAACCGACTGCCAAGACGTGCCAGATCCGTCTCATTTGAGACACAAGGTCATGCGTTTTGAAGGTGTTGTTGACTTAGATTCAGAGCTTGTTTTTCAATTTAGAATGGAGAATTAAACATGTTAGCAAATGGAATTACGTTAGCTTATGGTACAGCTAAAGGAACTTATACTAAACTTGCTGGGTTGAAAGAAGTACCAGAGTTTGGTATTGAGCCTGAAAAAGTAGAGAACACTACTCTTGAAGATAAGGTTAAAAAATATGAATTTGGTATTGGCGACGCAGGGGAATTGGAATACAAATTCTCTTACAAGAACGATAGCGCAACCGCACCTTATCGTATTTTGCGTAACGCGGCAGACAACAAGACAAAACTTTTCTTTGAGCAAACTTACCCAGACAACACTAAAGTTCATTTTGAAGGTCAAGTATCTGTTAAGCTTGGCGGTGGCGGTGTCAATGCTGTTATCGAGTTCACCCTTAAAATTGCTTTGCAGTCAGAGTTGGAATTTGTAGACGGAATTGGAGGTTAATTAAATGGCGTTAAAATACACAACTTGGAAAGTTACTGACGAAAAAGAGTTGAAGCTACGTTTGACATCTCATCAGGCTGCAACTGTGGAAGAAAAAATCGGCATGAACTTGCTGAAGATTTTCATGCCTGAAGCTGGCGAGGAGTTCACTTTGCCACCTTTAAAAGTTATGCTGTTGTTAGTTCATGGGGCCTTGCAGCAGTATGAACATGGGTATTCCTTTGAAGATGTCTATGATCTATACGATGAATACGTGGACAACGGGGGAGACCAAACAACCTTCATGACAGAGGTGTTAATGCCACTATTTGAAGTATCGGGTTTTACTCCACGAGGAAGCAAGGACAAGAAAACTTCCAAGAAGAAAATGACAGTAGTCGAGTAATCTTAACGGTAACGCAGATTATTGAGAGGCTTTATCCTATGTTTTTGGACATCGGGGGTAAGCCTCTTGATTTTTGGGATTTAACGGTGCTTGAAATCAGGGAAATGATTGAAAGCTACAACCGTGTCAAAATCCAAGAGCGTAAAGAAAAGATTATTGACTCTTATAGACTTTCGCAGATGATTTCCAATCATGTTTCTTTGTTATTGTCCAAAGATGCCAAGGTCTTTGAGTTCTGGGAATATGCGCCTGAGTTATTTGTAGAAGAACAGCAAGCGGTAGAACAGGAACGACAGAGACAAGCGTTTTTGTTGCATAAGGAACGAATGCGTGAATTTGCAGAAAGACATAATCGCAAAAGGAAGGAGGAAATGAATGGCAACTCTTGACGAATTGAAAGTCATGATTGACGCTGAGATAGCGCCTTTCAGGAAGAAGATGAAAGAAGTCGAGAATCAGGTCAAAGGAACATCTGACCAAGTGAAAAATGCCACTGCAAAAGTTCGTGAACAGTCGAGCTCAATCGGTAGTGCGTTTGGCAAGCTAGCCAAGTTCGCTGGCTTTGCAATCATTGGTAAGAAATTGCTTGATGTTGGGATGTATTCAACGCAGACAGCTCTTGAAGTATCAGCGGCTATGAACCAAATCAAGCGCCAGATGGGCGAGAGTTCGCAATCTTTCTTAAAATGGGTTAACGATAACGCCAACGCGATGAATATGGGTGTGGGCGAAGCGACTAAATACGGTGCAGTCTACTCAAACCTATTTTCTGGATTTATCAAAGATACCAACAAGCTAAGCGCCTATACTGCTAAGATGTTGCAGACATCGGCAGTTGTTGCTGAAGGTTCAGGGCGCACGATTACAGACGTTATGGAGCGGATTCGCTCAGGTTTGCTAGGGAACACGGAAGCAATTGAGGATCTAGGAATCAACGTCAATGTGGCTATGATTGAGTCCACTGAAGCCTTTAAGAAGTTCGCAAACGGACAGAGCTGGCAACAGTTGGACTACCAAACCCAGCAACAAATCCGCCTTATGGCTATTCTGGAACAGGCTACAGCCAAGTATGGGAATACCTTGTCTAATTCTGTAAATGGTCGTATAAGCCTGTTTAAGTCGCTGATGAAGGACGCAGCATTGAACCTTGGTAACTCTATGTTGCCGATTATCAATGCCATTATGCCTGTCTTGAACTCTTTTGCTATGGTCTTGAAGAACGTTACTGCTAAACTTGCTGAGTTTATCGCTTTGATGTTCAACAAGAAAGCAACAGTGAAAGATGGTGTTGGTGGAGCAGTCGGAGACATGAGTAACGCCATGAAAGACGCTGCAGGCGGAGCAGGAGACCTTGCTGACGCAGTAGATGACGCTGGAGATTCAGCAGGAGGGCTTGCTGATAACCTTGGAGACTCGGCCAAAAACGCTAAGAAGGCCGCTAAAGAATTGCTAGGTCTTTTGGGATTTGACGAGATTAATATCTTACAAAAACCAAAAGACGATGACGCGGGCAGTTCTGGAGGCGGTGGCAAAGGTGGTAAAGGAAAGGAAGGCGGTGGCGGACCTTTCAAAGACATCTTGCCAGAAGTTGAGTTGACCGATATGGATAACCAGTTCAAGAGCATTTTCGATGGCCTTGGGGATAAGCTGAAAGGGTTGTTTGACCTCTTCAAAAAAGGTTTTGATGCAGCCTTTAGACCAGAAGGTTTAGAGCGTATAAAAGCTGCTTTAGAACGAATCAAGAAAACTCTTGAAGAAATCGCTACTGACCCAAGGGTTGTGAATGCCTTTAACCGAATGGCTGAGAAAATTGCTTATGCTTTAGGGCAAGTGACAGGCTCAATAGCTACTATCGGTTTGGGTATCGGTGTTTTCCTTGCCGAAAGTATTGCAAATGGTCTTGGAAGGCAAAAGGAACGCATTATCAGGGCGCTAGTTGCTTTGTTTGATAATATTGGTAACATTGCAGAGGCAGTAGGAAACATCGCTCAGGCCTTTTCTAGTGCTTTCTACGATGTCATTACCTCAACTGGTGCGGTTCGTATCGGTAGCGCTATTGTGTCAACATTTTTGAGTTTGAGTTCAAAAGCTGTTGAGATTGGAAGCAAGCTTGGCGGTGATTTATTCAAGGGCTTAGAACGCATTGTGACAGATAACGCTCCGAAATTATCAAGTTCTTTACAGGGAGCTTTAGATGCAATTGCTCCAGTATTCGAAACAATAGAGAAAGCAGTGAACCGTTTCGGAGATGCATTTAGTCGTGTGTATGATGAGCATGTTAGCCCATTTATAACAACTATTTCTAGCGGTATTTCTCAAATTGTATCAGTCTTTCTAGACAGTTTTGACAACAATGTTACTCCAGCTTTACAAAGATTCTCAGATGGATTTGAAGATGTCTATAACAATCATATCGGTCCAGCAATTGATTCTTTAAGCCAAGCTTTTGGAGGACTGGTTGATGTTCTCAAACAAGTCTGGGAAGATAATATGCAACCTTTTGCTGAGTTTTTAGCTGATACATTCGGTATCAACATTGGTGAAGTTGCCGATGTGCTAGGCGGAGCTATTTTAGAGGCTTTAAAAATTCTAGCTGATACAGTAAAAGTCGTTAGCGATGCTTTCGTTGCTTTTTCCGATTGGTGTAAGGATAACCGAGAGATAGTTTCAGCCATGGCCACCGCAATCGGTCTGGTATCGACAGCTTGGGAAGGAATTAAATTCATGTCTTGGGCTGAGCAGGCTGGTGGTCTTGCAGCAGGAATTGGTAAATTAAGCGGAGCTTTCACTGATTTAGTTGGTGCTGTAAAAGGCTTGACAGTTGACAAAATCAAGGACTTTGCAGAAAGCGTGTATTTGAACACCTTATATGCAAAAGACTTTGTGGTCAATTCAGGTAAATTGATTGTAGAGTTAGGAAAAACTGCTCTAGAACTTGGTAAATCAGCACTGGCGTGGGGTGTTCATGCAGCACAAATGGGACTTGCAGCAGCGGCAGAAATTGCTCAATCGGTTGCAGCAGGAGTCGCAGCAGCCGCAACATGGGCACTCAATGGAGCTATTGCAGTCTTGACCAGTCCGATAACTCTGGTTATCGCAGCAATCGCAGCCTTAATTGGTATCGGTGTCTTACTCTACCAAAACTGGGATACTGTTGTTGAATTTGCTAAAACTGCTTGGCAAGGACTATGTGATTTTATCAGTGGTATTTGTCAAGCGATTGGCGAATTTTTCAGCGGTCTATGGACGAAGCTACAAGAAATCTTTGAGCCAATAGGTCAATGGTTTAGCGAGAAGTTCCAGCAAGCATGGGACGCTATCGTTAATATCTTCACACCAATCGGCTCATGGTTCGGGCAACGTTGGGCTGATGTGACTAGTGCTTTAGCTAATATTGGGGCATGGTTTACGGATATGTTCCAAAAAGCATGGACTGGTCTAACAAACATCTTTAGTAAACTAGGCTCTTGGTTTGGTGAAAGATGGAACGATGTTACAAGTGCGCTTTCCAGCGTTTCAAACTGGTTTGGTGAGATGTTCACTAATGCTTACAACGCTGTAAAAGATGCTTTCAGTTCTATCGGTGACTTCTTTAAAGGTGTTTGGGATACTGTTAAAAGTATCTTAGTAAACGCTGGCCAGATGGTCGGTGAGGCAGTAGGTGGAGCGTTTAAGAGTGCTGTTAATGCGGTTCTTGACACTATTGAGAATGTGGTTAATGGATTTATCGGCATGATTAACGGTGTTTTAGATGTTGTTAGAAACTTACCTGGTCTCGGATGGATTGGTAGTGTAAGTACAGTCAGCCTCCCACGTCTTGCCCGCGGTGGTATCGTCGATAGTCCAACTATTGCCATGATTGGTGAAGCAGGTAAAGAGGCGGTCGTACCACTTGAAAATACAGGATTTATCCAAACACTTGGGCGAGTTGTCAGCAGTGCGGTAGTAAATGCCATGGCTGGTGTTGGTCCACAAGGTGGATTTTCTGGAGACGGCGACATCGTTATCCAAATCGCAGGACATGAGTTCGGACGGGTAGCCATCCAAGAAATCAACAAGGAACATGAACGAGCAGGTCAAACCTTGCTCAAGATTTAGGAGGTTAAATGGCACAATTGACAATCAATGGGGTGGCTGTGAAGCCTCCCAAATCTTTTCAGGTCGGTATTCAAGATATCGATGGAGAAACAGGGCGTAATGCCAATGGCGATATGGTGCGTGACCGTATTACGACTAAGCGTAAGTTAGACTGTGAATGGGGTATGATGACTCAAGAAGAAATGAGTCAGCTTTTAAATGCCGTGTCAGCAGTCTTTTTTGAGGTTTCCTACCCTGACCCCGTTAAAGGTCAGACAACTGGGACTTTCTACGTCGGTGATAGGACAGCTCCAAGCTATACCTTTACTGAGAAGTTCAAACCTTGGTCTGGCGCTAAATTTAATCTGGTAGAGAGGTAAGAAAATGGACGCTTTAACTAGACGACAATTTGACAGGGCCATGTTTGCCAAGGAAAGGACGCTGGCTATCCGTGTTGGAGACTATGCTTCACGAGATATCAAAGAGGCTAGCTTTGAGTATGGCTACATCAAAGGTGATACATACAAGCCCGGTGGAACGTGTGCTGGTAGCGGTAAGATTACCTTTACCAGTATCATTACCACGTTCAATAAGCTGGATATTCTACACCCTGAGATTGGTCTACTTGTTGGGGATACCTACCAGTGGGTCAAGATGGGGGAATACTTCATCAACGATATTGAGATTGACCGAAACCGCAACACAACCACGCTGGAGCTCATGGACGGTATGTTTAAGCTCAATCGTGAGTATGTGACGGACTTGCATTTCCCAGCTGAGGTACGAGAGGTTATTCAGGAAATCTGCCTGAAAACAGGCATTGAGTTAGCGAATGACTATTTCGGAATCAGTGCTATGCGTTATCATATTGAGCAAGTTCCTGAAGGTAAGAAACTTTCCTTTAGGGATATGCTGAGCGCTATGACTCAGATGATTGGGATGTCTTGTTTCTTCAATCGAGAAGGCAAGATGGAAATCCGTGATTTAACTGAGTCAAATATCACGATTAACGCAGATAGTTACTTTCTGCATGGTTTAACCAAGAGTGAGATTGAGTATCAGATAGCTGGTATCACTTGTAAGACGGACAAGAAGTCTCTGACGGTTGGTATGAAGACAGGTCGGTCATTGGAACTGGACAATGTCTTTATGACCCAGAGCGCTTTAAATGACCTGTATTACAAGCTGAAAAACCTGACTTACTACCCGTATAATCTCAACTACCAAGGGCATCTGTTGCTTGAGGTTGGGCAGTGGGTAACCATTCAGACCAACAAGAAAGAAACCTTTAAAGTTCCTGTGTTAAGTCAGAGCTTTACTTTTAAAGGCGGTCTGAGAGGTCGTATCAGCGCAGACAGTAAGGCTGGAAATGATACTCAGTATTCTTACGAGGGTACGATTACCAAGCAGATAAAGCAACAAGATGGCATTGAAGCGAAAATCCAAGCACAGATAGAAGCAGCAGACGCAGCCTTTGAAGCAGAGTTTGAGAAACGTAAAAAAGCGATTGATGACGCAATCGAAAAATACAAAGCAAACGCCGAAGAATTTGGCGCTAAAATTCACGAGGAAATGGAGAAAGAGCGTCCTGAGTTCGTGAAGCGTATCCGTGAAGAGCTGATGAGTGGCGCTGACTCAATTGCAGAACTCAGCAAAAAACTTGAGCAGGTCAGTGAAACTGCAAGGGTCAACGCTAGCTTGATTGGTGGTGACGGGAATACTCAGTACAATAAGAACCGCTTGAATGGTGGCACGGCTAAGAAAATCAGTTATGGAACGGATTTTGTGGAAGTCGGTCACAACGGAGAGGGCTTTGAACTAGGTAAGAAATACGTCATCAGCTGGTCAGCAACCTGCACGCCTTACGGTAAAATAGATGTGACTATTGTAGTCAATAAGAATCCGTTTTATGGCGGTCGCGTTCATTTAGCGCCTGCTAATACAGTCATGCCAGCGATTGACAAAGACCTTGTCCAGAAAGAAGAGCAGGTTTTAGCGGTCTACTACGGTGCCTATCGTCTGACATTCTCAGGCGACTGGTATCAGAATGTAGAGCAGTCTGTGACGATTGACAATCAGACAAGACGGATTGAACTAGCGCCAGTCTACAGGACGGTAGCTGACGGGCAAAATGATAGATATGAGGGAAGTTGGAGCGAGAATCCAACTTTTATTTTTGATGGAGGTAGAACATGACGGAAACAATCCCAGTAAGGGTACAACACAAGCGTATGTCAGCGAGTGATTGGGCGAGTAGCACTCTGGTCTTACTTGATGGAGAGTTAGGTATAGAGAGCGACACAGGTAAGGTCAAGGTCGGAAATGGCAGTGACCATTTCTCAGCCTTGCAGTATCTGACGGGTCCGAAAGGTGACCGTGGAGAACGTGGGGAAACAGGACCACGAGGTGCGGACGGTGTTGTACGGTTTGAAGGTTCGGCAGCAGAGCGTGCTTTGGCGGAATACGCTAAAAAAGCTGAAATCCCAATTTATCGAATCGCTAAAGGAGACATTCCTGGAGGTGGTGTAGGTGTTAATGCCACGATAACAACAAATAACATTATGAACCCTGACGGTATCAAGGTTGGGGATATCATTGAAGATTACTGGAACAGTGTATCAAGTGTCAATCAAGGTTTTTGGAAGGTAACAGCTGTTAATGGGACTAATGTATCTGTTCAAGGGATTGGTACCAGAGATTTCCCAACACCGTACAACGATAATGAATTGAAGCGCAGGGTTACAGCTCTTGAGAATCGTCCTACATTTGACACCTTGACAGAGACACAACGAAATAGCTTGCGAGGTCCAGCAGGAGCTAAAGGAGCAACGGGTCCAGCAGGTCCCAGAGGTGCTGATGGAGATAGAGGACGTGACGGAGCGCCTGGTCAAAACATCATCAATCAAAACGGTGGGCAACCGATGAAGTATTGGTCTGGTACAAGGGCTCAATATGACGCGATTCCTAACAAGGATAGCAATACTATCTATGACATCTATAGTAGTTCGTAGGAGGTAGTATGACTAGAGAAGGAATTTACGTGGGTGGCAAGGAAGTTGTTGAAAGATATATAGGAGATAAGCTAATCTGGAAAAAATACAGATTTCGAATTGTAAATGCTTTGTCATTGACTATATCAAATATTAACTATCAGTCAGCTGCTTTAAATTGCCGTACTCGATTCTTGTACCGATATGAAGGATTAAAATCAGGGTACTACTATTTGAGAATAGAAGAAAAGTTTGTTAAGGTATATGCTTATAATTTATCAACACCTAGTCCATCTTTTATGTTTTTACTAGGTCAAAACGAAGATGCAGGAGTAGATGAATCAAGCAAGCGTCAAGCTTTATCGGATTTGACACGAAACTGGTTTAGAGATGATTATAAAGATATTGTTTTATATGACAGAATGAGGTAACACATGGACATAACCATTCAAAACGTCCGTTTGCCTGCTCTTAAGCATAACGGGCGGTATTATAAGGTCTTTCAGCCACGGACACGAGATGAACTGCTGAAACTCCATCATATGGGCTGTGTGGGTGACACGGTGCTGACGGATATCCAACTGGAGCAAGGAGATTTTCCGACTAGCTTTGTGGAGCCTACTGTCACACAACGCACCTTGTCAGGTCTCTTCAAGGATATGCGTTCTATTGAACTGGAATTGAGAGACCCAAACAGCACCCTGTGGGGCAAAATCCAGCAGAACAATCAAGGGGCGCTGACTCAGTTCTTTGATACGAATGTCAAGAGCGCCATCGCTCAGACGGCTAGAGAAATCAGGCAGGAAGTGCGAGACGCTGCTAACAGTGCGAGGGTTCAAGTGACGCCTGAAGGTGTGACCATCGGCTCAACTACCTTGACGGGCGAGCAGTTAGCCTCTACCATTTCCGCAAGTCCGAGAGGGGTTGATATCATCGCTCCACGGGTTAGAGTACAGTCGGATATGTTGGTAGATGGTGCTGTAACAGCTAGAAAAATGGCTGCTGGTTCTGTCACTGCTGACCATATCCAAGCAGGTGCCATCACAGGCGATAAAATCAGCGTAGACGATGCCCTGATTCGGAACCTGACCGCTAGAGATGCCTTGATTGACAAGCTGACATCTAAGGAAATCTTCACAACCAAGATTGAATCTGTTGTATCTAGCTCAACCTTCTTACAAGCCTACCAAGGTGAAATTGGAGGTTTCACTTTAGGGCAGTTTGATAATGGAGGCGGTCGCTGGATTTCTGGAGTAAACCAATTCTCAGTTGGTATGGGTAATGGTGCTGGTTATGGTACTAAGACAGCTTTCTGGGCTAATTGGGGCGATAACTGGAACCAAGCAGGACCGAACTCTTGGCATGTAGACACAGATGGACAGATGTATTGTAAGAATACAGTTAGCTTCTATGGTAAAGTTGACTTTTCTGGCTCTACAACCGTTAATTTCTACAGCAAGATTAATGCTAATAAAGGTATCTGGACAGGAAATGCAGATATTTATGGTGCTGGGTCAAATCCAGCTGGCGGAGAGAATGCCGTCGTCTGGTGGAATCAAATCACTACAGCAAAATGGAGAGGCTATGCTGGTATTACTTCGAGTTCAGATAGACGTTTGAAAGAGAACATCACGGACACAGCTGTAAAAGCCTTGGATAAAATCAACCAACTGAACATGGTCGCATTTGATTTCATCGAGAGCCAGAAACATGAAGAAATTGGTTTGATTGCGCAGGAAGCACAGAAGGTAGTACCTGAAGCAATTGAAACAGATGAAGTAACATCTTATCTGTCTATCAACTATTCAAAATTCGTCCCCTACTTGCTAAAGGCTGTCCAAGAACTAGACCAGAAAATCAAAGAAATGGAGAACACACATGGATAATAACACAATCGACAAGCTAGTCGCTGAGTTACTCGTTAACCGTTTGGCAGAAGGCGAATTGGGTAGTGCTCATTTAGAGGCACGTTATACGCTGACTTTAGCTGAATTACAGGGCTTTAAAGCCGTGCTGGAATATGAACCAGCACTAAAAGAACTATTTGACGAAACGCAAGCAAAAATGAAAGGAACTAACAAATGACTTACAAATTAACAGGAAGCCCGATTTTAAAGGGGGAGAAGAATGTCACAATCGTAACGATTGAGAAAGAAGAACCTGGGCGCTACAGCTATGAGCGTGTGGAATTGCCAGGCAATCGCACGCATGATAATGAAGATGTTTTGGTTCAAGCCGTTTTAGATTTTATTAGAACGGAACTTGACCCTACTAGTGCCATTGTCAAGAACCAAGAACAATTGGCTAAGACAACGGAAGCGCTGGAGAGAGCCAACCAGCTCATGGATGGCATGCAGAAGGTCAATCTCCAGAATGCTCAGGATATTGAGGATATCTTAGCACGATTGGAAGAGCTGGAAGCTCAAGGAGAGACTGACCAGGGGGAGAAAGAGGAGGCAGACGGGGCAGCCCCTCAGGCTACGGACACAGAAAACCAAGCTGATGAACCAGCACCAGCGCAACCAACTACTGAACAACCAGTAGCAGAAGCGCCTATCCAACCTGCACCAGCAGTAGAACAACCAACAGAAAGCGAGACAGAACATGAAATTCCTACACCGACAAGCGAAGCGAGCACTAGTGAAGACAATGGAGGTAGCAGCAATGAGTAAGATTACACTAGACCAAGCAAAAATCGATATGTACATCAACCTACTGGAACGTGGAGCAGTTGACTTTTCATGGGTACATAAACGCTGGAAGGACCGTGTGCGTAAAGAATTGAAGCGTCGTGGTTTGAGCCATCTGGCAAACTAGCGAGGTGCTTATGACAGAGATTGAGCACTTATTGATTCGGTTTCTCTTTTCTCTGATTCCTGTGGTTGTCTTGTACTTTTCCATGAAGGACAGGGCAACCAAGCAGGAAAATCGCATGACAGCCATAGAAAAAGACATTGAGAACTTACGCGAATTTCGAATGTCGGCTAACAAAAGACTGGATAACCATGACGAACAAAATAAGGCTATTCTGGTGCTGGCTGAACAGGTCAAATCGCTAGGCGAAGATGTGAGAGAACTGAAAGCCTTGATACAAAGTAAACAGTAAAGAAAGAGGTGCAGAATGGTCTGTAATCTCAATATGACCAATCTCGCACAGATTGACGGTGGGCACCTGATTAAGCAAGGGGACTTGGCTTCCACCTTTGGTTTTGCCCTCTTAGACGAAGACTACCAAGTGATTTCCTCTTTGGAAGGGGAGGAGGCGCTGATCAGTCTGACCAAGGAGGGCTACCAGTGGAAGAAGCAGGTAGCTGTTACCAGTCAAGGTGTGAGTTTTCATCTGGACGCTATCTTGCCGATTGGGAGTTATCGCTTGGAAATCACGGCTGGAGGCTATGTTTTTCCCAGTGATAAATCTGTCCATATCCAGATAGTCGCCTCAGATAAGGAATTGGTCACAGAAGAAGTCCATGCTTTAAAGGAGCTGGATATTGCAAAAGAAGTTGAGAAACAACTTGCAGAAAAAACAGTAACAGATGGTGGGGTATGTCCGGAATTTCCAGACCTACTCTTTTATTACAATTTAGGAAAGGTGTAACACAAAATGGATACTACAAAATTAACAGCATTTGCGCAGGCAGTGGGGGAAGATAACAAAAAGGTAAACGAAGAGCTGAAAACGAAAGTCAGCACGTCTGCCATGAATCAGGCAATCGCCCAAGCTAAATCTGAAGTTAAGGCTGAAATCTTGGGTGAAGGTACCCCTGAGAATTTGGATACGCTGAAAGAAATCGCGGAAAAAATCACAAGTATGGGACAAGACGAAAACGGCGCACTTCTTGGGAAAATTACCGAAGTCAGCGGACGTGTAGACCAGATTGCCAATGTTGATTTGGTCGCAACCTATAACGCAGCGAAAGCGTGAGTGCTATGAGTAACCTTGAAAATCTAGCAACAGCTATTGGTAGGGATGTCAAGGCTATCAAAGAAGACTCAGAGCTAAAGGATAGGGAGGTTCAGGGAAGGCTGAACTCCCTTGAGAGTAGACCGAGAGTCAATCCAGAAACCCTCGTTACAAAAGCGGAGCTGGAAGAGAAAGGCTACTTGACCTCCCACCAAGACTTGTCTACTTACGCTCAAAAATGGGAGTTGTACAATGATATCCCCATCAAGGCTAGGATTTCTGCCTTGGAAAATCGTCCATCATTTGACAATCTGACCTCCAGCCAGAGAGAAAGCTTAAAAGGGGAAAATGGGCATAGTTTGAATGCCAGCGTTCGTATTGAGGGTTCTTATAAGAATGGCTCTACTAGCCAATTGAATCTGTTTGCGGATGTATTCTACGATGGCGAAGCAGTCACGAGTGGCTATACTCTTGATTATTACTACCGTGGTTTTGGGAATAATAGCTGGGGTGTTTTGAGAAATCAAACGCCTGATGCAAATGGTAAATTTGGTCAGTGGAACGCTACTCAGCGCTCTGGTGGCTGGTTCGAAGTCCGCATTGAAGTGAATTATAGAGGATTGAGAGCCTCTGCTTTTACCCATTTGGATAACATCAACGATGGCGAACGAGGCGCCGCAGGAGAACGTGGTCCGCAGGGCGTCCAAGGCGAACGAGGGCAACAAGGACTGCAGGGCATTCAAGGGCCTAGAGGAGCAGATGGTGCGCCTGGTCAGAACATCATCAACCAAAACGGTGGGCAAGCCTTGAAATATTGGGTTGGTACAAAGGCTCAATATGAAGCTATCAGAACGAAAGACCCCAATACTATCTATGATGTGTATGAACCAAAATAGAAAGGAAAAAACACATGACACAATTTAACGAACTCATCATTGCCTTTGCGACAGGCTTTTTAGCAGTAGCAGTAGGCGGTATTGTAAAAGCAGTGAAAGACTATCTTTTGCGTAAAGGCGGAGAGAAAGCGGTGATCATCGCTGAAATCCTAGCCAAGAACGCAGTTAATGCCGTGGAGCAGGTTGCTGCTGAAACTGGCTACAAGGGAGATGAAAAACTGGCACAGGCTCGCACTAAAATCCGGGCAGAGCTGACCAAATATAAGATCAGCATGACGGACAAAGACTTGGACACCTTTGTGGAGTCAGCCGTGAAGCAGATGAATGACGCTTGGAGGGAGTAGGTATGTCTAAAAAACAAGAAATGATTCAATTCTTCATTGACAAGGCTAACAACGGCGATGGAGTGGATAATGATGGAGCGTATGGCTTCCAGTGTGCTGACGTACCTTGTTACGGGCTTCGTCATTGGTATGGTGTGACCCTTTGGGGCAACGCTTATGATCTTCTTGAGTCAGCACGTTCACAAGGCCTGAAAGTCGTGTATGACGCTAAATATCCAAAAGCTGGTTGGTTCTTCGTGAAATCATATGTGGCTGGCGACGGTGTCAACTATGGACATACAGGGCTGGTCTATGAAGACTCAGACGGCTCTACAATCAAGACGATTGAGCAGAATATTGATGGCAACTGGGACTACCTAGAAGTAGGTGGCCCTTGTCGCTACAACGAGCGCTCTGTAAGTGAAATCGTGGGGTATATCGTACCGCCTGAAGAAGTTGAAACAGGCTGGCAACAAAATCAGTACGGCTGGTGGTGGGTTCGTGAAGACGGCTCATATCCAACCGATAAATGGGAGAAAATCAACGATGTTTGGTACTATTTTGATGATAAAGGCTTCATGAAACGCAGTACATGGTTGAATTACAAGGAGGCCTGGTACTGGTTCACGGATTCAGGATCTATGGCAACTGGCTGGGCTCGTATCAACAACGCTTGGTATTACTTCGATGAAGACGGCAAGATGGTCACTGGTTGGATTAAGCACAAGTTGACTTGGTACTATCTTGACCGTAAGAACGGAAACATGGTATCAAATGCCTTTATCCAGTCCGCAGACGGAACAGGCTGGTATTACATTAAACCAGACGGAACAATGGCAGACAAGCCAGAATTCACAGTAGAGCCAGATGGCTTGATTACAGTTAAATAAATAGAAAGAAAACTTTCTAAATTGTTCTTTCACCGCAGGCTTAAGCTTGCGGTTTTTTGTTTGCTTAAAAATGGATTTAAAATCCAAGAAATGTAAATCGAATAAACGGATTTCAAATCCGTAAAATCATCTGATTGGGGGAGTAGTGGTTTTGTTAAAAATAAAAACAGTGACATTACTCACTGATCCTTTTGTAAACTATTAGAGTGAAATTGCAACCTTCTCAACTATACGGGCAAAGATGATTATGAAAATGAATACGAAGATGAATACGATTTAAAAAAATGATAGCAATTAACGAAAATGATTTTAATGAAAAATAAGTAAAAACTCAACTGTTGAAAAGCAATGATAACTATTTGTAAACACAAATTCTTTATA